>NZ_JANGBE010000150.1:0-255 GCF_024462255.1 Flavonifractor sp. DFI.6.63
TGTTCCACCCACCTCTGGTACGGCCAACCGCCTTATCCGCTGTTTTTTTCCCCGCCATTGGCGCTTTCATGTACCTTTACACAGTGGAGTCTACGCTCAGATTCTCCATGTCCGCGTCCCCGGACAGTGCGTGAAATACTGCCTCCAGTGTGCCGTCATCCCGCCACTTGGAGAATCGCGCGTACACAGACTGCCAGGGGCCATAGGCCGCCGGCAGCTCACGCCACTGAGCACCGCTCCGGACAATCCAGAGCA
>NZ_JANGBE010000151.1:0-255 GCF_024462255.1 Flavonifractor sp. DFI.6.63
CAAGCACTCAAAGACCGTTAATGGTTGATGAGGTACCTTTTGTAGAATGGTCCGGCGAGTTATTGTTACTGGCGAGCTTAAGGTATTCAGTACCGGAGGCGAAGGGAAACCGAGTGTTAATAGCGCGCATAAAGTCAGTGGCAATAGACCCGAAACCGGGTGACCTACCCATGAGCAGGTTGAAGTGGGGGTAAAACCCCATGGAGGACCGAACGCACGTTCGTTGCAATGACCGGCGATGACTTGTGGGTAGCG
>NZ_JANGBE010000152.1:0-255 GCF_024462255.1 Flavonifractor sp. DFI.6.63
TTCAGCCTCTCAATGACATTGTTGGTGCGGATGCGAGTCCAGTGTTCGCTGGGAAAATCGCAGTAGGTAAGAGTCTCCTCAATGCCATCCTCTACCTTCCTGGCAGCCTCCTTCAGTTTCATGGAACACAGTTCCTCCACCACAGCCTTAGCCTTTTCCCGGGCAGCTTTCTTGCTCTCCTGGGCGTGGATGGCCTTGAGCATCTTGGCCACCAGCTTTACCTTGGAGCGAGGCGTGACTGAGAACACATTGCGG
>NZ_JANGBE010000153.1:0-255 GCF_024462255.1 Flavonifractor sp. DFI.6.63
ATGAAGTTGGAATCGCTAGTAATCGCGGATCAGCATGCCGCGGTGAATACGTTCCCGGGCCTTGTACACACCGCCCGTCACACCATGAGAGTCGGGAACACCCGAAGTCCGTAGCCTAACTAGCAATAGGGGGCGCGGCCGAAGGTGGGTTCGATAATTGGGGTGAAGTCGTAACAAGGTAGCCGTATCGGAAGGTGCGGCTGGATCACCTCCTTTCTAAGGAGACATCGGTAAGAGGATATCTTATCGTAACGT
>NZ_JANGBE010000154.1:0-255 GCF_024462255.1 Flavonifractor sp. DFI.6.63
CAAGCACTCAAAGACCGTTAATGGTTGATGAGGTACCTTTTGTAGAATGGTCCGGCGAGTTATTGTTACTGGCGAGCTTAAGGTATTCAGTACCGGAGGCGAAGGGAAACCGAGTGTTAATAGCGCGTATAAAGTCAGTGGCAATAGACCCGAAACCGGGTGACCTACCCATGAGCAGGTTGAAGTGGGGGTAAAACCCCATGGAGGACCGAACGCACGTTCGTTGCAATGACCGGCGATGACTTGTGGGTAGCG
>NZ_JANGBE010000155.1:0-255 GCF_024462255.1 Flavonifractor sp. DFI.6.63
ACGTTACGATAAGATATCCTCTTACCGATGTCTCCTTAGAAAGGAGGTGATCCAGCCGCACCTTCCGATACGGCTACCTTGTTACGACTTCACCCCAATTATCGAACCCACCTTCGGCCGCGCCCCCCATTGCTAGTTAGGCTACGGACTTCGGGTGTTCCCGACTCTCATGGTGTGACGGGCGGTGTGTACAAGGCCCGGGAACGTATTCACCGCGGCATGCTGATCCGCGATTACTAGCGATTCCAACTTCAT
>NZ_JANGBE010000156.1:0-255 GCF_024462255.1 Flavonifractor sp. DFI.6.63
CCGGCTTACCTTGGGCGGACGAACCTTCCCCAAGAAACCTTAGATTTTCGGCCATTATGATTCCCACATAATTCTCGCTACTCATTCCGGCATTCTCACTCGAATACAGTCCACCGCTGCTTCCGCTACGACTTCACCCCGTATTCGACGCTCCCCTACCCCTGTCCTAAGACAAGCCCAAGCTTCGGTTACATGCTTAGCCCCGTTATATTTTCCGCGCAGAGTCACTCGACCAGTGAGCTATTACGCACTCTT
>NZ_JANGBE010000157.1:0-255 GCF_024462255.1 Flavonifractor sp. DFI.6.63
GGCCGAAAAGAAGAAATTATCGTACGAAGAAAAATTGCAGGCAGTGTTATATTGCATCGGGCACCGGTTGGATTACCGGCAGGCCAGCGAGCAGTACAAAATCACCTACCAGCAGATCTATAACTGGATCAAAAAATATCAGGAGCAGGGAGAAGCCGGGTTGCTTGACCGCCGGGGGAAACGCCGCTCTCCTGCCGAATACAACGAGGAGGAAAAAGCTGCGGCAAAGCTGCGGAAGCTGGAAGCGGAAAACAG
>NZ_JANGBE010000158.1:0-255 GCF_024462255.1 Flavonifractor sp. DFI.6.63
AAGAGTGCGTAATAGCTCACTGGTCGAGTGACTCTGCGCGGAAAATATAACGGGGCTAAGCATGTAACCGAAGCTTGGGCTTGTCTTAGGACAGGGGTAGGGGAGCGTCGAATACGGGGTGAAGTCGCAGCGGAAGCAGCGGTGGACTGTATTCGAGTGAGAATGCCGGAATGAGTAGCGAGAATTATGTGGGAATCATAATGGCCGAAAATCTAAGGTTTCTTGGGGAAGGTTCGTCCGCCCAAGGTAAGCCGG
>NZ_JANGBE010000159.1:0-254 GCF_024462255.1 Flavonifractor sp. DFI.6.63
GCGGGATCACATAACTGGCCCCGTGCGCTGAGATATATTCCCGAATTGCCCGAGCACCATATGCCCGGTCTGCCAGTACGGCACTCCCTCTGATCCTGACTTTTTCCAATAGTTCAACAGCGTGAACGGCCGGGTGTAAAATTTTGTGTAAGCGTTTTTCGACAAAGTCAAGAATGGCGCTGGAAAGCAGGGCGGATTCTGGCCTGAATCCCTTGATTACCGAAAGCCATGGTGGTCAGAGCGGTATGCGCGCC
>NZ_JANGBE010000016.1:0-79857 GCF_024462255.1 Flavonifractor sp. DFI.6.63
CCTTAAGGGGCAGCCCGTGAAAGAAATGCGGTCGGCAAACCTTTCGGGGCCCCTTAAGGGGCTTCGTCCGTATCATGCCCTTCTAGGGCTTACTCAAGCCTCCGGCTTTGCCGGAGGTTTTGACTCAAACAGGCTTTCGCTTCTTGCTCCAGCCGGGAGGCACGCCGCTGCCCCTTGGCTGTGCAACGCTTCCGCCCCTTAGTTCAGAAAGTCCTTCAGCTTCTTGCTCCGGCTGGGATGGCGCAGTTTTCTCAGAGCCTTGGCCTCGATCTGGCGGATCCGTTCACGGGTCACGTTAAATTCCTTGCCCACTTCCTCCAGCGTGCGGGTGCGGCCGTCCTCAATTCCAAAGCGGAGCTTGAGCACCTTCTCCTCACGGGGCGTAAGCGTACTCAGCACATCCACCAGCTGCTCCTTGAGCAGGGTGAAGCTGGCGGCCTCCGAGGGCTCGGAGGCGTCCTCGTCGGGGATGAAATCCCCCAGATGGGAATCCTCCTCCTCACCAATGGGAGTCTCCAAGCTGACCGGCTCCTGGGCGATCTTCAGGATCTCCCGCACCTTATCCACCGGCATGGACATCTCCTCTGCGATCTCCTCGGGCGTGGGGTCGTGGCCCAGCTCCTGGAGCAGCTGCCGGGAGACTCGAATGACCTTGTTGATGGTCTCCACCATATGGACGGGGATCCGGATCGTGCGGGCCTGGTCTGCAATGGCCCGGGTAATAGCCTGGCGGATCCACCAGGTGGCATAGGTGGAGAACTTATAGCCCTTGGTGTAATCGAACTTCTCCACCGCCTTGATCAGCCCCAGGTTGCCCTCCTGGATCAGATCCAGGAAAAGCATGCCCCGGCCCACATACCGCTTTGCGATGGAGACCACCAGACGCAGGTTGGCCTCGGCCAGGCGCTGCTTGGCGGCCTCGCCGCGCTTCACCAGCCGCTTGAGCTCGGCCTCGTCCTCGGCGCTGAGTTCGATCTCATCGCCCTCCCTGCGCGCGCGTTCCATCTCCTCCATCTGCTCCTTGGCGGCGTCGCCGGCGCCCATATCCTGGGCCAGCTCGATCTCCTCCTCCGGGGTGAGCAGATTTACCTTGCCGATCTCCTTCAGGTACATGCGCACCGGGTCGTCGATCCCAAACGAATCCACCAGGGTGTTGGGATCCACGATCTCCTCCTCGGGGATCTCCTCCAGCTCCTCGGCAGGGGGCACGAGATCGTCGGCCAGCTCGGGCAGGTAATCCTCCCCCACCGTGTCGATCCCCAGATTCTCCAGCGTGTCGTAAATCTTATCCATCTGCTCGGAACTCAGGTCCAGGTTCTCCAGCACGTCCATCAGCTCGCTGGACGAGAGGTTGCCCTTCTTTTTGCCCCGCTCGATGAGCTCGGCCAGCTTTTCCGCACCCTGAACGCCCTCGACCACCTTCATGATCTCGATCTTGCCCTGCTCCATCTTCTGTTCATTGCTGACGCTGGGCTTCTTCTGCGCTTCCAGGGTCAATGTGTGTACCTTTTTGCCGGCGGTGTTCTTTTCACTCATGCGGTCATCCTCCATAGCCTTTTTTCTCTCTGAATTTCTCCCGCGCCGCCAGCAGGGGGTCCACCTGATCCGTCCCCGACCGCTTGAGGGCCTCGGTCTCTATGATCTCTATGTAATCGCGCAGGGCCTGTTGGCTGTGGGCCAGAGACTCCGGCTGATCCATCACGCTTACCAAATGATTCATTTCCTCCGGGGAAAGCTCCCCGGCCAGAGCCGCCAGCTGCGTGGAGCGCCCCTCGCGGTGGCGGCGCAGCAGCAGGCCGTAGATTTTTGCCAGCGCCGGAGCGGAAAACTGCTCCGGCTTGAGCCCGGCCGTCTCTTGAAACAGTGCGCTCTCCAGCAGCAGCAGCCGGAGCACCCCCTCCTCCGCACGGGCAGAGCGCAGGTTGGCGTAGCGCAGCTCCCGCTCCTTCGGCTGGAGCTGGACGGCTGGGGTCAGGTCACGGCGCTCCTGTTTCTTTTTGGCCTGCTTCATGCGGCGGGCCAGCTCCCGCTTGACCTCCTGGGCCATGGCCTCGGCGGAGACGCCCGCGGCGGCGGCGGCCTTGTTGCCGTAGATCTCCCGTTCGATGGGGCTGCGCAGGGAGGCTACCGTCTCCACCGCTTCCCGCAGAAAAGCCAGCCGCCCCTCCTCGCCGGACAGATCGTGCCGCTGCTGCAGGGTATCCAGCTTGTAGTCGTTCTGCCCCGCGCTGCCGCTCAGGCACTTTTCAAAAGCGGCGGGGCCAAATTTTTTTACAAAGTCATCCGGGTCCTGTTTGAGCGGGTTTCCCGCGGCGTCGTACGCATTGGGCAGCTGCAGCACCCGTACGTTCAGGTCGGCGTTTCTCAGGATGCCCAGTACCCGGTCGGTGGATTTTTTCCCCGCCGGGTCGTTATCGTAGCAGAGCACCAGTTCCCGGGTGTACCGGGCGAGGATCCGGGCATGCTCCTCGGTAAGTGCGGTGCCCATCGTGGCCACTACGTTGTCAAAGCCCGCCTGATGCAGGGTGATCACGTCGATATTGCCCTCGACCAGCACCAGGTTGGGCCGCTTGGTGCTCTTGGCAAAATTCAGGGCGTAGATGAGCCGCCCCTTTTTGAACACGGCCGTCTCAGGGGTGTTGAGGTACTTCGCCCCCTCCTCTCCCGGCAGGATGCGGCTGGTAAAGCCGGTCACTTCCCCCCGCACGTCGATCACGGGGAGCATGAGCCGGGAGCGGAACTTATCGTAGACGCCGCCGTTTTTACCCGCCACGGCAAGGCCTGCTTCGATCAGCTCCAGCTTGGTATACCCCTGTTCCGACAAGGCGCGGATCAAGCCGTCCCACTGGTCCGGGGCGGCCCCCAAACCGAAGCGGGTGGCTGTGCGGGGGGTAATCTGCCGCTGGGCGATATAGTCCCGCACCCGCGCCCCGCCGGGGCTTTTGAGGTATTCGTGGTAGAACCGGGCCGCATCCCGGTTGGCCGCCAGGGCACGGGCGCGCTTTTTCCGGCTTTCGTCGTCGGCCGAAGCGTCCGGGACCTCCATCCCCGCCCGCTGGGCCAGCAGGCGTACCGCATCCAAAAACGGCAGGTTCTCGATCTCCATAAGAAAGGAGATCACCCCGCCCCCCTTTCCGCAGCCAAAGCAGTGGTAGATCTGCTTCTCCTGAGACACGGAAAAGGAGGGCGTCTTTTCACTGTGAAAGGGACACAGGCCCCACAGATTGGCGCCCTTCTTTTTCAGGGATACGTAGGAGGACACCACATCGGAGATCTCGCTCCGGGCCACCAGCTCGTCGATAAATTGCTCCGGAATGGCCATGGCCGCCCTCCTTCCGACTATTTTTGCCGTGATCTGCCGGTTTCATACCCGTGCCCCGTCATTTCCTGCCCCACGCGGCACAGCCGCGCGGGGACCCCGTTTCAACTTCCTCGGGCGAACTGAATTCGCCCTGCGGCAAGGTTTTGCCCGCGGCAAAACGCTTGGCGCGCTTGCGCGCGTCCCACTTCGCGGGTCCCTGCCCCACGCGGCACAGCCGCGCGGGGACCCCGTTTCAACTTCCTCGGGCGAACTGAATTCGCCCTGCGGCAAGGTTTTGCCTGCGGCAAAACACTTAGCGCGCTTGCGCGCGTCCGCGTCTATTTCACGCTCCACGCCTTTGGGATGAAGGCTTCGCCGAACTGTTCCACCGCAAATTTGTCCGTCATACCGGAAATGTAGTCGCAGACGGCGCGCTCCGGGCTCTCCTCCATACGGATCTCCTGGAATTCCGGGGGCAGCTTGTCCGGGTCTGCTCTATAGTATTCAAAGAGGCGGCGCAGCATGTCCTGCGCCTTGCCCTCCTCGCCCTTGGCCACCGGATTGCGGTAAACGTACTCAAACATGAACTCCCGCAGCTCGTGCATGGCGTCCCGGCAGGCGGCGGACTGGACGATTTCATTGCGCCCGGCGCTGCTTGCGATGATGTCCGTCACCAGGGTGTTGATGCGCTCGGAGTGGGTGAATCCCAGCACCTGAGAGACGCTCAGGGGAATATCCATAGGATAGATGATCTTGCCCCGAATGGCGTCGTCGATATCGTGGTTGATGTAGGCAATCTTATCCGCCAGGCGCAGAAGCTGGCCCTCCAGCGTCTCGGCCCGGTCGCTTCCCGTATGGCAGAGGATGCCCCGGCGCACCTCCCACGTCAGGTTGAGGCCCTCTCCGTCCTTCTCCAGCCGGTCCACCACCCGCAGGGACTGCTCGTTGTGGGCAAACCCGCCGGGCATGATCTCATGGAGGACCCGCTCCCCGGCGTGGCCAAAGGGGGTATGGCCCAGATCATGGCCATAGGCGGCGGCCTCCGTCAGGTCTTCATTGAGGCGCAGCCCCCGTGCGATGGTACGGGCGATACGGGAGACCTCGATGGTGTGGGTCATACGGGTGCGGTAGTGGTCCCCCTCCGGCTCCAGGAATACCTGCGTTTTGTGCTTCAGCCGCCGGAATGCCTTGGAGTGGACGATGCGGTCGATGTCGCGCTGGAAGCAGGTGCGGGTGGGACACGGCTCCAGGGGACGCTCCCGCCCCCGCGAGGCCGATGCAAGACAGGCGAAGGAAGACAGCTGCGCCCGCTCCGCCGCTTCGGTCTGTTCTCTCAGTGTCAAGGGAAATGCCCTCCTCCCCTGCTTCCGCTATAACTGTATACGCTTTTTTTCGGAAAAACCCTTCTTTTTTCCGAAAATTCATAATTTATTCATATTATTTGATCGGAACCGCACGATAGGCCTCCCCGCAGGCCCGGGGCAGGACCTCCCCGGCGGTCCGTTCGGTCACCGCCGCGATAAAGTCTTCCACCCGCTGCTCGGGCAGCAGCGCCCGGATGGTCACGTCTTCGGCGTACTCCACGCCGCCCAGCGCGCCGCCCTGGCGCTCCACCTCCAGCTTCATCCGCTCAAAAAGCCCGTAGGCGCAGGGCAGGGACAGCTCCACCCAGCGGCGCACCACGGAGATCCCGGCGGCATCCAACGCGTCCTTGGCGCTTTGGGTATAGGCCCGCACGAGCCCGCCGGCCCCAAGCAGCACGCCGCCGAAGTAGCGGGTGACCACACAGCAGACGTTTTCCACGCCCTCCCGCTGGAACACGCCCAGCATGGGCTGTCCCGCGGTACCTTGGGGTTCCCCGTCGTCGGAGCAGCGCTCCGCGCCCCCCGCGCGAAGCCGGTAGCACCAGCAGTTGTGCCGGGCGTCATAGTGCCGCTTTTTGACTGCCTCGATCCGGGCGCGGGCCTCCTCCTCGCTCTCCACGGGGAAGACCTGCCCCAGAAAACGGGAGCGCTTTTCCACCAGTTCGGTCTCGGCAGGGCCCGTCGGCACAAAATATTCCGTCACTGCATCCACTCCTCCCGGGTAATGGCATAATAGTGCGCCTGCCGCACTTCCCCCAGCTGCACTACCTCCTCCCGCCGGGAAAAGCGGTAGGTCATACCGCACTTTTCCATCACACGGCGGGATTTTACGTTGCCGTCATAGTAGGCCGCCCAAAAGGCCGCATAGCCCAGCGCCGTAAAGCCGTGCAGGAGGATCGCCTCCACCGCCTCCGGGATCAGACCCTGCCCCCAGTGATCCCGGCACAGGGAATAGCCGATCTCCTCGCTGGGCAGACCCAGCCCCGGCTCGTGCTTATCCACGAATCCGGCCGAGCCGATCACCCGGCCGGTCTTCCGCAGGACCACCGCCAGGGTGTTGGAGGGCTGGAAGATGGTGCGGATCACCTCCAGGCTTTCCGCCAGACTCTCATGGGGCTTCCAGCCGGCGGGCGGCCCCACCTCCGGATGGCTGGCATAGGCGTACAGATCCTGTGCGTCTTCCTCGGTAAAGGGACGCAGGATCAGACGGGACGTCTCCAGGTACAGGCTCATGCTTCCTCCTCTCCGCCCTCCGCAAAGAGGACGCGCATCATCCGCTCCGGCGCGGCCAAAAAATCACGGGTGATCTGAACGTGCTCTGTCTCCTGCCAGGCCACCGGCGTGATGCCCGCCGCGCCGTCAAAGCGCAGGATCTCCGCCCGGGGGCAGGCCATCAGGATGGGGGAATGGGTGGCCACAATCAGCTGGGAGCCCTCCGACGCCAGACGGTGCAGCAGCGCCAGAAAGGTGAGCTGGCGGACCGGGGACAAGGCGGCCTCAGGCTCGTCCAGCAAATAAAGGCCCTGTCTCCGGAAACGGTTCTGGGCCAAGGCGAGCAGGCTCTCCCCATGGGATCGGCCGTGCAGGGAGCGCCCGCCGAACTGCCGCAGAAAGCCCCGGTCGCCCCCAGCCAGCTCGTCCACATAGCTGGCCATGTTGTACAAGCTCTCGGAGCGGAGAAAATAGCCGTCCTGCGCAATGCAGCTCCCCCGCACCAGGCGCAGCCTGCGGTACAAGCCGGAGTGGGTGTCCCGGCTGGAAAACCGGAAATTCCGGGAGCCGCCCTCCGGATTAAAGCCCCAAGCCACGGCGATGGCCTCCAGCAGCGTGGATTTCCCGCTCCCGTTCTCCCCCACGAAGAAGGTGACCGGGCAGCGGAACTCCAGCCGTTTCAGCGCCGCCACTGCCGGAATGCGCCGCGTGTAGTCCGCCTCGTCCGCCGCCTCGTCCAGCTGCTCCAGGCCGCGCAGATAAAGCATATCCGTCACCTTCCTCTCCCCGGGCAAAGGCCGTCTTTATTCTTCCCAAAACTCCCTGGGCGGCGTCCAGCCGGAGACGATATAGCCCCGCAGACGGCCCAACTGCACCGGGGTGCACACGGCGGTGACCTCGATGGCCTCTCCGTAGTCCACCCGCTCCACCTTTGCCTGGCGGTGGAGCAGATCCACCAGCCCCCCCTGGTCGTAGGGGATCTGCAGCACCACCCGTCGTGCCCCGGTGTCCAGACGCGTTCCGATCATCTCCAGCAGCTTGTCCAGCCCCTGCCCCGTTTTCGCGGAGAGCGAGACGATGTCCGCCCCGTGGGGCAGGATATCGCCGGTATAGCAGTCCGCCTTGTTGAACACATCGATCCGGGGCGTCCCGGCGGAGCCCAGCTCATCGACCAGATGCTCCACCACCTCGGCCTGCTCCCGCCATTCGGGGTTGGAGGCGTCGATGACGTGGAGCAGCAGATCCGCGTAGGACAGCTCCTCCAAAGTAGCCTTGAAGGCCTCCACCAGGTGGTGGGGGAGCTTGCGGATAAAGCCCACGGTGTCGCTGAGCAGCACCGTACAGGTATCGCTGATCTCCAGGGTGCGGGTGGTGGTGTCCAGCGTGTCGAACAGACGGTCGTTGGCCGGGATCTCCGCGCCGGTGAGGGCGTTCAGAAGGGTGGACTTGCCTGCGTTGGTATAGCCCACCAGAGCCACCACCGGCACCTCGTTCTTCTCCCGCAGTTGCCGCTGGGTGGCGCGCACCCGCCGCACCTGCTCCAGTTCCTCCTGAAGCTTGGCGATCTTACGGCGGATGTGCCGCCGGTCGGTCTCCAGCTGGGTCTCACCGGGGCCGCGGGTACCGATGGGGCTCTTTCCGCCGGAGGCGGTCTGCCGCACCAGGTGGCCCCACATGCCCGTCAGCCGGGGCAGCAGGTATTGGTACTGGGCCAGCTCCACCTGCAGCCGGCCCTCCCGTGTGCGGGCCCGCTGGGCAAAGATGTCCAGAATGAGGGCCGCACGGTCCAGCACCTGGACCCCCAATTCCTCGGACAATACCCGCTGCTGGGAGGGGGAAAGGGCATTGTCAAAGATGACCAGGTCCGCCCCCGCGTTCCGGACCAGCTCCTTTACCTCGGCGGTCTTGCCTTCTCCGATAAAGGTGCGCGCTTCCGGGGCGTCCCGGTTCTGCAGCGCCATGCCCACGCAAACGCCCCCCGCCGTCTCCAGCAGGGCTTCCAGCTCCTCCATGGACGCCTCCGTGGCGCACTCCTCCCGGGGCAGGCTGTGGGCGCTCAGGCCCACCAGCACCGCCCGGTCGCGCTTGTCTTCGGTATACTGCGTCATAAAACCTCCCCGTGTCAGGTCCGCTTCAGGACCTCCACGATCTCTCCGATATACATGCGGTGGTAATCCTTTCCGGGATAGCAGGCCCCGTCGATCTCCGCATCCAGAAAATGGGCCGGATCAAGATCCTGCCAGTAGGCTTTCTTACAGACCAGCACCAGCTCGGCCTGTTCAAAATAAGGGGCCTTCCCCTCGCCCGCCGCCACGGTGAAGCCGCACGCCTTCGCCTTGTCGACCTCCCGGCCGCTCTTGGCGCCGCACAGCGCGAGGGCCTTGTGGTACTCGCGGCCGAAAAAGGCCAGGGTAAAGAAATCGCTGCGCTCCACAAATTCATAGGTGTAGCGCTGGGGGCGGATATAGATGGTCGCCACGTTCTTGCCCCACAGCACCCCCAGGCTGCCCCAGCTGGCGGTCATGGTGTTGCAGTGTTCCGGTGTACCTGCGGTGATCAGCATCCACTGATCCCCGATCAGGGAAAAGACGTTTTCCTTCAGGGTCTTGGGGTCGATCTTCTCAAACATCGTGCTGCCTCCCTTTTACGCTTCGTCGGCTACAGTATATGCAGTAGACCCGTCAAAAAAGCCATTCGGACTTTGGGATCACGTTCTGCACGGCGGCCGCGGCTCAATTCCCCAGGAGAGGGTCCCTCCAGCTGCCGTGAGAAGCATCCGTCCGAAGGCGCATACGCTCAGAACGGACCGTTTTTCCCGTTGTCCCGCCGCCAGGCTTCCCCCCCGGGGGAGCTCCGGGGCCGCAGACACAGGATTTGTGCAAAAGAGCCCGTACCGAAACCGGTACGGGCTCCCTGAAATACCAACTTACTTCTTGTCCAGACCAAACTTCTTGTTGAAGCGGCTGACGCGTCCGCCAGTATCCACCATCTTCTGCTTGCCGGTGAAGAAGGGGTGACACTTAGAGCAGACTTCAACTCGAATGTCCTTCTTGGTAGACCCGGTTTCGATCACGTTACCGCAGGCGCATTTGATGGTGGTCTGTTCGTAGTTGGGATGGATGCCTTCCTTCATTGTGTGTTCACCTCTTTCTCTTCCTGGATATGGGCATGTGGGTAGAAAGTACCCGCAAACGCATTTGATATAATAACATGTCCCGGGCAAAAATGCAACTACTTTTTTCTCTTTTTTCGGCCGTCTCACAGGTCCACCGCCCGGTCCAGGGCGAAGAACCACAAAACCCGCCGCGTCACGGGGCGACCGGTGATCTCGGCAAGGGCCCGGCTGTAGGCGGCCAGCTGTCCCCGGTATTCCTCCGCCCGGGCCGCCGCGGTTTGCTCCGTCACGCGGTCCGTCTTGAAATCCACGACCGTAATGCCCTGCTCCGTTTCAAAATAACAGTCCACCACGCCCTGGAGAAGCACCCGCTCCCCGGCGCCCGCATCCGGGTAATAGTCCCCGGCGTCGGCCAGGAGCGAAAATTTGAACTCCCGGTGCAGGGCGGCGCTCCCCCGTACCGCCCGGCCCAGCGGAGAGGCAAAAAAGGCGGTGATCTTCTCCGGCCGGACGGCCTGTCCCTGCTGGGGCGTCAGATAGGCCCCCTCCACCAGGCGGCGGATCTCCGCCTCCACCGCCGCCGCGGTATCGGTTCGGGCAAAGTCGATGTACTGCATCACCAGATGCAGGGCCGTTCCCTTCTGGGCCGGAGTAAGCCCAAATTCCTCGGCGGCGAACCGGGGGCGCTGCAGGGGCCGCGGGCGGGGGGGGTGTGGCGCCTGTTCGGCGGCCTCCTCGTCCAGAGCCCGGCCCTTGAGCTGGGTGGCGGTGAGCTTGGAGGGGATGGAGACGTCCCCCGCGTGGGGGTAGCGCCAGCGCAGCCGCGCCGCCAGCGCTTCCGCGTCCGTCTCCTCCTCTGCGTTCCGTTCCGGCTGCCGGGGCGCTGTCGCCGGGGCGGTGCGGAATTCTCCTGCGTCCACGACGCGCACGTCCCACGCCGGTCCGAACGGTACGTCCGGCGTTTCCACCTCCCGCTCCGCGGCCCGCCGGAGGGGCGCTCCATCCGGCCGGGCCAGGGCGGCCAGCAGCACCCACTGGCCGACGCTCTGGCAGCCCAGCAGCACCTGGGGCTCCACCGGGCAGCCCGCGTCGCCGGCCAGCCGCTCCAGCTCCCGCCCGCCCTGGGACAGGGCGCAGGAGAGGATCAGCTTCTCCTTGGCCCGGGTCATGGCCACATACAAAAGCCGCAGCTCCTCGGCCATCATTTCATACTCCAGCTGCCGGGCCACGGCGCTGCGCGCCAGCGTGGGGTACTCCACGCCCCGCTCCAGGTCCAGCCGCTTGGGCCCCACCCCCAGCCGGGGGTGGAAGAGAATGGGGCGGCTCATGTCCTCCCGGTTGAGCCTGCGCATGAGCCCGCACAGGAAGACCACCGGAAATTCCAGCCCCTTGGACTTGTGGATGCTCATCAGGCGCACGCCGCCCCCCGTCCGGCCAAGGGCGGGCAGCGCCAGCTTGGCCCCGTTCTCCCGCAGGCGGGTCAGATAGGACAAAAAGCCGAACAGGCCCTTGTGGCCCGCGCCCTCAAAGCGGCGGGCCAGTTCGGCCAGCGCGAGCAGGTTGGACTGCCGGGTCTCCCCCTCGTCCATCGCGCCGAAGACGCCCAGCAGATTGGTCCGGTCGTAGAGATGCCAGAGCAGCTGGTGGCAGCTTCGATCTGCGGCGCCGAAGCGCAGCTCGGCCAGCTCAGCCAAAACGGCCGCGCAGTCCGCGCCGCCGTCGGCCTGCAGCGCGGCGTAAAAATCCCCCTCCGGCGCGGCGGAACGGATCTGGGCCAGCCGGTCGGCGGAAAAGGCATACACCGGGGAGCGCAGCACCGAGATGAGCGGCACATCCTGCCGGGGATTGTCCACGATCTGCAGCAGCGACAGCGCCACCGACACCTCGGTGGCAGAAAAGAAGTCCCCGCCGCCCTCCGCCTCCCAGGGGACGTCCCGCTCCCCCAGGGCACGGGCGTAGTGGTGGAGCACGGTCCCGGGCGAGCGCAGCAGCACCACGATGTCCGAGGCCCGGACGGGACGCAGGCTCCCCGCTCCGTCGGAAACCGGAAAGCCCTCCTCCAGCAGCCGGCAGATCCGCCCGGCCACAAAGCGGGCCTCCAGCAGATCCCGCGGGGCTTTGCCGGGCCCCTCCTCCTCATCGTCTTCCTCCGCCGCGCAGTCCAGCGCATCCAGCTCCAGCGCGTAGAGAGCGCCGCCCTCCTCCTCCGCCTCCGGATAGTCCGCGCCGGGGTACAGGGCGTCCTCGTCGGTATAGTCCATCTCGCCGAACTCCTCCGACAGGAGGGCCCGGAAGAGGTAGTTGGCCCCCTCCAGCACCTGGGGGCGGGAGCGGAAGTTTTTGGACAAAATGATCCGCCGCTCCTCCCCCTCCGCGGCCTCGGTATAGGGCTTGAAGGAGCGGTATTTGCCCAAAAAGATGGTGGGATCGGCCAGACGGAAGCGGTAGATGGACTGCTTCACGTCCCCGACCAGAAACAGATTGCGCCCCTGCCGGGACAGGGCTTGAAAAATGGCGTTCTGGACCTGGTTGGTGTCCTGATACTCGTCCACCATGATCTCGTCGAACCGTCCGGCCCACTGCCGGGCCAGGGCGGTGGGGCCGCCGTCCTCCCCCACCAGCAGACGCACCGCCAGATGCTCCAGGTCCGAAAAGTCCAGCACGCCCCGCCGGGCCTTTTCGGCGGTATAGCGGGCCTCAAAGTCCTTTACCAGCGCAAACAGGCCCCGCACGGCCGGGTAGACCGCCCGCAGATCGCAGAGCAGTCCGGCGCTCTCGTCCCCGAACCAGTCCGCCAGCTTTTCCATGCGCTTTTTGCACTTGCTCCGGATGTCCTTGACCTGCCGGACCAGCGTCTCCGGGCAGCCGTCCATCTTTTTTCGCCCCGCCGCGGGGAACGGGATGGGCAGCGCGGCGCGGGCCGCGTCCCAGCCCCGCTGCGCGCCCGCCGCAAACGCCCGCAGCCCCTCCAGCGTGGCGGAGAGCGTGGGGCCGTAGTTGCCGTCCAGCCCCCCGTCCAGCGCGCACAGCTCCAGCGCACGGGCCACGCGCCCCGCCCAGTAGTCCGCCTGACGGCGGGCGTCGGCGAGCAGCAGTCTCCCCCAGGGGGTCTCGCCCGCCTCCTCCACCCCCTCCAGGGCAAAGGCGCGCTCCTGTGCGTCCAGCCAGGCCGCCGGGTCCGGATGGGCCTGGACCCGGCCCCGGATGTCCAGCACGATCTGCATGAGGCGGCTGTCATCCCGCCCGGCGGACATGGTATCCACCAGCCGGGCAAAATCGCTGCCCTCGGCCAGGCCCTCGTAGCGCTGCTCCAGCACGTCGTTGAGGGCGCGCAGCATCAGCACCCCCGCCTCCCCCTCGTCGCAGAGCTTGAAATCCGGGTCCAGGTCGATGGAATGGCCGCACTCCCGCAGAAGCTGGGCGCAGAAGGCGTGGACGGTGGAGATATTCGCCTTGTAGACCAGCGTGGACTGGCGGCGCAGGCGGCGGTCGGCGGGAGCCTCTGCCAGCCGGGCGGAGAGCTCCTCCACAATGCGCGAGCGCAGCTCGGCGGCGGCGGCTTTGGTGTAAGTGATGATCAGAAAGCGGTCGATGTCCAGTCCCTCTCCCGTCACACGGGCCAGAAGCCGCTCCACCAGCACGCGGGTCTTGCCCGACCCGGCGGCGGCGGACACCAGCAGGGCTCCGCCCCGGTCGTCCACCACCGCCTGCTGTTCCTTTGTCAGGGAAAAGGCCATAGGGATCACCTCTTTTTCGATTGCTTCCGGTCCATGCGCCGCAACGGCCGTTACCGCGCGATCTCCCGGACCTCGGACCGTCCCACCAGATAATCCAGGGACACGTTAAAGTAGTCGGTCAATGCGATCAATCCATCAGAATCAGGCCGGTTTTTTCCCGCCTCATAATTATGGGCAGACCAGCGCGTTACCCCAAGCATTGCTCCAATGGTCTGCTGAAAAGCCTGTCTTTCTTCCCGCACAGCCGAAAGCCGCTCTTCAAACGACGCCATTTTATCCTTCCTCTCTTGACAAGGTGCGTTCATCTCACTCTACCAATTGTAGCGTTAAATTCCACATCAAGGGAGTGTTTTTATGTTTGATTTACTGGAATTAGAGCCGTTTCTTCCATCCAATCCGTCTCCCGAATACAAGAAGCAGCTTGCCGTTGTCGATCCCTCTCTCCAAACCATCCCGGACCTGACTTCAAGGGCGTTTTTTGACGGCTTCTGGGAAGAGAACGCCAAGCTGTCGTCCATCGAGCCGGAGGAATCCTTCCTCCACGGCCTGCGTATGGGCGCGCAGCTCATCCTTGCTCTTGCGCAACCGCTTCCCAAAACGCCTCGCCCTTAACCGCGGGCAGCCAGCGCTTCCGGTCGCCGCCCTTTCCCTCCTCGAAGTGACAGGCGGCCGCGTACGCGCACCACTGGCAGGCGTTGTGCTCCGGCCCCCGCCAGAAGGGGTCGGCGGCGATGTTGCCCGCCGCCAGCTCCGTGCCGATCTCCCGCAGGATCCTTCCGGTATGCTTCGCCAGCTTTCCCAGCCGCTCGGCGGAGACCAGCGCCTCCCCGGTGACGGCCCCCGCACGGTTGAGACGCACGGGCAAAAAGCGCATGCCCTCCCCGTCCGTCCGCTCCATGGCTGCCAGCACCTCCGGCTCGTCCAGCACCAGGCCCCGGCGGCGCAGCTCGGCGTCCGCCTTTTTGCGCCGCTCCGCCTCGGTCATGGAGCGGCTGCCCGCCACCACCGCGTCCCGGGCAGGCAGATAGAGCACTCCGGCGGGCACGATCTCCGCTCCGTAAAGCGCCTTCCCCGCCTCCTCCAGTGTAAAGAGGTAAAGCAGCATCTGAAGCCCCATACCGTTCCAGATATCGGTCAGGTCAAAGGATTTCCGGCCGGTCTTGTAGTCCACCACCCTCAGATAGAGCCGCCCGTCGTGGACCCAGCCGTCCACCCGGTCCACAAAGCCGGAAATGCTGACGGTCACGCCGTCCACGGTGAGCTCTACCGGCGGCAGCTCGCCGCCCCGCCCGAAGCCCAGTTCAAAGGAGATGGGCTGGAATTCCGAGGCGGAGAGCTCCTCCGCCACGTTCTCCACCACGGCGCAGACCGAGGAGAGCAGCCGGCGGAACAGATACTGAAACCGGGGCGTCTCCTTCTCCAATCCCCCCAGCTCCTCGTCCACGTAGCGCTCCACGGCCTGCCGGGTCAGGGCGCGCAGCTGTCCCGGCTCCAGCTGCCTGACGCCGCCGAGCTCCTTTGCCTGACGCAGCACATGCTCCAGCACAAAGTGGACGAAGGTGCCGTACTCCGGCGCCTGGAATCCCGCGGCGCGGCGCGGCTCCGCCTTGAGGCCGTACTGCATGAAGTAGGAGAAGTGGCAGGACTTGTATTTGTCCATCCGGGAGGCTGACATGGGCACACGCTTTCCATAGAGCCGCTCCACCACCGGCCGGGTCAGGCTTCCCCGCTCCAGACGGGCGGCGCGCTCCATCCGCGCGACCAGGCTCCGGCAGTCCGGCAGCGCCTCCAGCGCCCGCCGTGCGGCCGGACTGCGCCCGGCCAGCTCCAGGGCCGGGCGGGGGGCGGAAAGGCGGAAGGAGCCGTCCAGGGCCTGCTCCCGCACCTGCCGCCCTTGGGGAAACAGCGTTCCCAGCTGATGGAACAGAAAAGCCGGCCGGTGCTCCTCCCCCTCCGCGCCGGCAGCGGACCAGCTTACATAGAGGCGTTGGGACGGCAGGGCGCAGGTCTCATAGACGATGGTCATCTCCCGGTCGAGCTTTTCCGCCAGCCGGGGCGCCAGCTCCAGGCCGTAAGAGGCCAGCAGCGTGCGGTCGTCGTCGTTGAGCAGGCCCGGCGAGGGCGCGGCCTGCGGGATCGCGCCGTCATCCGCGCCCAACAGGAAAAGTACTTTACAGTGCTTATGAGCCAAGCGGGGCATTTCTCCGGCATTGACCCGGTCCAGCGACACGGGGATGCTCCCCACGTCATACTGGGAGAGCACCAGGGAAAACAGCCGGGCGAACTCGTCCAGTTCCATGGGGGTCTCCCCCAGGATCTGTGCGCACTGCTCCAGCGCGGTGCACAGGATGTCCCAGAGCTGGCCGTATTCCTCCGCCAGCGCGGCCTCTCCCCTGTCCCGCAGCGCCCCGGTGCGCTCCTCCAGCCGCGCGGGCAGGCCGATCGTCTCCAAAAAACGGTAAAGGGCAATCGCTTGCCCCCTTCCCGTCTTGCTCCGGTTTCGCCGCAGCTCCTCCAGGGGGGCCGCGATCTGCCGCCGCAGGGCGTTCAGCCGCTCCAGCAGGGCCCGGTCCCCCTCGGAAAAGGGCAGGCCGTAGCCCTTGGGGTGGTTCGTCCAGTCCCGCGGCCCTGTCCAGGCGCTCCCCTCCAGGTTCCACTTGAGCACATAGTTCTCCAGCAGGTCCACGTCCTCCGGCGCCACTTCGGTCAGGCCGGTCTTCAGATACCGGAAGACGTCGTCGTACCGGTAGCCGCCCGCCGCCGTATCCAGGGCGGCGGTCAGCAGGGCCATCACCGGCTTTTGGAGGATATCGCTCATGCGGCTGAGAAAAACCGGCACCCCATACCGGGCAAACACCGTCTCCACCAGCGCGTCAAAGCCCTCCATGCTGCGGGCGCACACGGACAGATCCCGAAAACGGTAGCCCTCCTCCCGCACCAGGCGGAGGATCTCCGCCGCCGTCCACTCCACCTCGGAATAAGGGGTGTTCGCGGTAAAACGGACGACGGCTTCTTCCGCCGCCCCGGCGTAGGGGGCCGGACGGCTTGCAAACAGCTGCTCCTCGAGGTAGACAAGTGGTTTTACTTTCCCATCCAGCCGAACCGGCAGCACCTGGCTCTGCCAGCGGACCCCCACCTCTTTTGCCAGGCGGAGCAGCTGTCCCGCGGTCCGCCGGGCGGGCGAAAAGACCCCCGCGCCGCCCTCGTCCTCCTCCAGATGGTCGCAGGTAAGAGCCACGGTCACGCAACCCGCCTGGCGCAGCAACGGGCGGAGCACCTGCCGCTCCTGGGGCGTAAAGTCGGTAAAGCCGTCCACATAAAGCTCCCGCCCTCCGGCCCAGGCGCACCGCTCCAGCACCGCGGCCAAACGGGTCAGGCGGTCCCGTGGGTCGGCCCCCTGCCGGGCCGTCAGCGCCTCATAGGCTCCGTAGATCAACGACAAGTCTAAAAGCTTGTCACCCTCAACTCCTCCGGCCTCCTCACCCGCCGTCCACAAGTGCTCGGGAGTAACGGCGCAGGTCTTCAGCTCATCCACCGTGGCGATCAGTCCCGAAAGGAATTCCGGCCTGCGGGAGGGGCGCCCATAGACCTTCAGGCGGTCGGCCACCCCCTTGAGCGCGGCGCACATGAGCAGCAGCCGCCCGCCGGGATCCAGGGCCGGCTCCGCCAGCCCGCCGCAGACGGAAAAGACCCGATTGGCCAGCCGGGTGAAGGAGAGCACCTCTGCGTATTGGCTGACCCGGCTGCCTCCCACCTCGCACAGGCGGCGTTCCATGTCATGGGAGTGCTGCTCCGGGACGATCAGCAGCTGCGGCCGCTCCGGTCCCCGCTCCGCCATGGTGCGCAGCAGCGTTTCGGTCTTCCCGCTTCCCGCCCGGCCCAGCAAAAGCTTGAGCATCGCTTCTCCCCCTCTTCCTTCTCCAAAACGTTCGTTCCAACGGTTTACAGTTTTGCCCGGCCGCTCGCATCCCGGGCAACGTCCCCCGGCAGGCGCGCCGTCTCCGCACCAAGCGCCGCCGCGCTTCAAGCCCTCCAAAGCGCCTTCCCGATCCAGGCTGGGCCTTCGCTCTGCACTATTGTACCACAGGCTCTGATTTCTTCAACTTTTTATAAAGCAGAGAGCGGTGGATGCCCAAACGCCGGGCGGCTTTGGACACCGATCCCCCGCATGCGTCCAGCGCCTTTTGGATATAAGCCTGCTCGAACCGGGCGCAGGCCTCGTGGAGCGGCGTCTCTTCCGCCATTTCCGGCTCCCGCCCGGCCCCTGCCGGCACAGCGGGCGCCGCCGCGGCGGGGCTCTGGATATCCATCCGGCCGGAGATCGCATAGCGCTCGATCACATTGCGCAGCTCCCGGATATTGCCCGGCCAGCCGTAGTCAAGCAGGCCCCGGCGCATCTCCTGGGTCAGGGCGCGGCTGAGCCCGTATTTCCGGTTGTTTTTGGCCAAAAACAGCTCGGCCAGCGGCAGGATATCTTCCCGCCGCTCCCGCAGGGGCGGCAGGAACAGCGGCATGACGTTGAGGCGGTAATACAGATCCTCCCGGAAGCGTCCCTCCGCCGCCATACGCCGCAGATCCCGGTTGGTGGCCGCGATCAGGCGCACGTCCGTCTTGACGATGCGGGTACCGCCCACCCGCATCACCTCTCCGGTCTCCAGCACCCGCAGCAGCTTGGCCTGCATGGCCGGGGGCAGCTCCCCCACCTCGTCCAGAAAGAGGGTACCGTGGTCTGCCATCTCAAAGAGCCCCGGCTTGCCGGAGCTGCGGGCCCCGGTAAAGGCCCCCCGCTCATAGCCGAAAAATTCCGACTCCACCAGCTCCGCCGGGATGGCCGAGCAGTTGACCGGGACAAAGGGCTGCGAGGCGCGCTTGCTGTTGTGATAAATATAATTGGCCAGCACATCCTTGCCGGTGCCCGTCTCTCCACAGAGCAGCACGGTGGAATCCATGCTGCTGAGGTAGCGGGCGTCGTCAAAGGCCAGCCGGGCCGCGGGGCTGTTGCTGATGATGACCTCGGATGCCTCCTTGCGGGCCTCCAGATAATCGGCGATATCCTTATAGTTCCGGAAGCTGGATTTTTCCTGGGTAATATAATCGGAAAATTCCGCAAGCATCCGCTTGGGAATGGAAAATTGGGCGCTCATGATGACTTCGCCCTTTTCATCGCAGATCGGCTCGATATGGGTAAACAGCTCGTCCCCGTACTTGCTGACGTTATAGGCGTTAAAGGGGGACTTTTTCCCATCGTACATCTCCCGGGAAACCGAGCGCAGCCACAGCTTCTTTTCCCGCAGCTGCTCCAGGGTCATGCCGGTGAGTTCCTCCTTGGTCATGCGCACCGAGGCCGCCATGCGGGCGTTGACGTAAAGGATGCGCTCGTTGCGCCAGGTGACGAAGATATTGCCGAAATAGCTGTCCAATACCTTTTCCGCGTAGCGTGCAAACTGCTCCGGGTATTTCTCGATCAGCGTCTGGAGTCCCATCGCGCTCCCTCCAAGTCTCATTTTAGAGACACTTTCGTCTCAGATTTGATCCATAGTTTCAAAATTGAGACATTTCACTTCCCAAACAGGGTAACACAAAAGGGCCGGGAACGCAAGGCTTTTTCCCGCTTCTTCCCTTTGGCACGGCGTTTGCTTTACGACAATGGCGGGAATCTTCCCCGGAAAGGAGTGAAAACAAGCAAATCCCCGCCTTGCAACCTGTGCGAAAGCGTGTAAAATCGTGTTAGGGAGGAACTGTTATGGAACTCTGGTTAAGCATCGTCGGATTCCTGGTCGTCATCGGCATCATCGTATCCATCATGACCAAAAAGCTCTCCACCATGGTGGCCCTGTCGGTCATTCCTCTGATCGGCGCCATCTTGGTCGGGCAATTTACCAGCATCCCGGCCTATCTGGCCGCCGGGATCAGCAAGGTGGCCGTCAACGGCGTCATGTTCGTGTTCGCCATCCTCTTCTTCGGCACCATGATGACGGCGGGCGCCTTCGACCCCATCGTAAAGTTTATCATCAAATGCTGCCGGGGCAACCCGCTGTATGTGTGCATCGGCACCTACGTGCTCTCCATCGTGGGGCATCTCGACGGTTCCGCCACCACCACCGTACTGCTGGTCTGCGGCGCAATGATCCCCATCTATCAAAAAATGCATATGCGCCTGCGCAATCTGGCCGCCATCCTGGCCATGGCCGCGGGCCTGATGAACATCTCTCCCTGGGGCGGCCCCACGCTCCGGGCGGCCACCGTTATGGAGGCCGATCTGACCGAGTTCTTTCAGCCCATGCTGGTGCCGATCCTCATCACCATCGCCGTCGGCCTGATCCCCGTGGTGCTGCTGGGCCTGTCCGAGACCAAACGGCTCAAGGCGGAGGGCTTTGATTACGCCGGCGTCTCCACCGAGCATCATGCGGAAGAGCTGAGTGAGGAAGAGCGCTCCCTGCTGCGGCCCAAGCTGACCGTGATCAACCTGATCCTCATCGTACTGGTCGTCGGTCTGATGATCTCCGGCATCCTCACGCCCGGCGCCGCCTTCCTGACCGGCACCGCCCTGGCCTGGCTGCTCAATTACCGCAAGCTGGCCGACCAGCAGAAGATCATCCGCCTCCACGGCGCCAACGTGGTCTTCGTGGTCAGCGCCCTGTACGGCGCCGGCGTGCTGATGGGCGTGCTCACCGAGTCCGGCATGGCCGCCGCCATGGCCAATACCCTGGTCAGCCTGATCCCCGCCTCCATGACCAAGTTTGTCCCTATCCTGGTGGGCGTCTTCGCCACGCCCTTGTCCCTGGTCTTTGACGCGGATACGTTCTATTACGGCATCCTGCCCGTGCTCACCCAGAGCGCCACCGCCATGGGCCTGTCCGGCGCGGGGATCTGCTATGCCGCGCTGGTGGGGCAGCTGACTCTGGGCTGGGCCATCACTCCGCTGACCCCCGCCACCCTGCTGATGACCGGCATGTGCGATCTGGATCTGGGCGAGCACCAACGCTATACCATCAAATTCGTCTGGCCCCTGTCCATCGTCCTGCTCATTCTGCTGACTGTCTTCGGCCTGATCCTATAAAACGCTACCCCGGAGGAAAGGACTCTGATACCATGAAAAAAATTCGTATCGGCAGCGGCGCAGGCTTCGCCGGCGACCGGGTCGATCCCGCGCTCACCCTGATCGAGCACGGGGAACTGGACTACATCATCTTCGAGTGTCTGGCCGAGCGCACCATCGGCCTGGCCCGGCAGGAAATGCTGCACGACCCTTCCAAGGGCTACAGCCGCCTGCTGGAATACCGGCTCTCCCAAGTACTCAAGCCGGCAAAGCAGCACGGCGTCAAGATCATCACCAATATGGGCGCCGTAAATCCCCGGGCCGCGGTGGCCAAGGCGATGGAGATCGCCCGCGCCCAGGGCATCACCGGCCTGAAGTTCGCCGCCGTTACCGGCGACGACGTATTCAGCCAGCTGGAGCAGTATTCCGACGCGCCCATTCTGGAGTTTGACGGCACGGTGGGCCAGTGGACGGAGAGGCTGGTCTCCGCCAACGCCTACATGGGAGCCGAGGGGATCATCCAGGCCTTGAAGGACGGCGCGGACGTGGTCATCACCGGCCGGGTGGCCGACCCCACCCTGACCCTGGCCCCCCTGCGCTATGAGTACGGCTGGACCATCGACGACGCCGGTCCGATCGGCCAGTGCGTCCTGGCCGGACATCTGCTGGAGTGCGGCGGGCAGGTCACCGGCGGCTACTACGCCGACCCGGGCTATAAAGAGGTCCCCGACCTGGACAACCTGGGCTTCCCGCTGGTGGAGTTCGACGAGACCGGGCGCTTTACGCTGACCAAGGTGGCGGGCACCGGCGGCCTGGTCAGCGTGGATACCTGCAAAGAGCAGATGCTCTACGAAATCCATAATCCGGCCGCCTATCTGACTCCGGACGCCATCGCGGATTTCTCCCATGTGCGCTTCACCCAGGAGGGCAAAGACCGCGTGTCCGCCTGGGGCGCCACCAGCCACGGACTGCCCGGGCAGCTGAAGGTCAACGTCTGTTACCGGGACTCCTTCATCACCGACTGCGAGATCAGCTACGGCGGCTGCAACGCTCTGGAGCGGGCCAGGCTGGCCGGTGATATGTTCCTCAAGCGGCTGGACCGCCTGGGCGTGGCCTACACCGAGACTCGGGTGGATTACATCGGCTACAACTCCCTGTACCGGGATAAGCTGGCCGCCTGCCTCAGTCCCAGCCCCGCCGCCGAGATCCGCCTGCATGTGGCGGTGCGCACCGATGACCGGGAGAACGCCGTCATGGTCTCCAACGAGGGCGACTCCATCTATACCAACGGTCCCACCGGCGGCGGCGGCGCCACCATGCGTATCTCCGAGATCATCTCGGTCTTTTCCTTCTTTATCCCACGGGATGCAGTCCGCGCCCAGGTCGAATGCGAGGTGCTCTGACATGAAACTGAAAGAAATCTGCCACTCCCGCACCGGCGACAAGGGAGACATCTCCAACATCTCCCTGATCCCCTGGAACGAGGCGGACTATCCCATGCTCAAGGAGCAGGTCACCGCGCAGCGGGTCAAGGAATACTTTTCCGAGATCTGCCTGGGCAAGGTCACCCGATACGAGGCGGACGGCATCTGCGCCCTGAACTTCGTCATGGAGCAGGCCCTGGGCGGCGGCGTGCTGCGCAGCCTGGCCATGGACAAGCACGGGAAGTCCCTCAGTTCCGCGCTGCTGGAGATGGAGCTGTAGCGGTGGAAAGGAGGTCTGTTTGATGTTCCGGTTCGAAGAAGGGCGCATGTACCAGATGCCCGTACATTTCGGTCCCTGCTGCACGCCCCGTCAGGACCCGGAGGGGAAACGCTTTTGTTCTTACGGTCCCCAGGAGAGCGCGCTGCACACCCTGGTCTGCCAGACCGAGGGCGCCGCGGTGGAGCGTTTTTTGCCTGAAGGCTTTTCCCTGCGCCGCCCGTACCTCTTCTTCACCCATAAAATGCACCGCAATCTGCCCTGGCTGGCCGGGCGCGGATATAATGTGGTCACCTGCAACGTGCCCGTGACTTATACCGGGACCCGGGAGACCGTACGGGGACAGTATCAGCTGGCCATTTGGGAGAGCCATGCCGACCCCATCCTGTGCGGACGGGAGCAGCTGGGGTATTCCAAGCTTTACGCCGAGATCGAGGATCTGCATGCCTTTCAGGGCGTCGCCTCCGCCGCGCTGTCCTCCTGGGGCTTTCGTTTCCTGGAGCTGCGCTTTGACCGGAATCGCCCTCCGGAGGATGCGCCTTTGCTGGAAGCGCTGCTCTCCGACCCGGAAAACGAGGGACTGCTCCACTATAAGTACATCCCCCGCACCGGAGACGGCTTTTCACAGGCTGACGCAGCCTATGTGACTCTGACGCCGAAGGTCTTTTCTCCCCCTCCCGGCCTTCCCGCCCTTCCTCCGCCGGAGCGCACACTGTGCTCCGGCGGTCTGGAATGGCATACGCCGGAGTGGAGGGACATGCCCACCCAGTACCATATCGTGCAGGGCCTGGCAAGCCTCCCCGTGCTGCGGGTGATCGGCGCGGCTGCGGCGCAGACAAAGCATTATAACGACGTCTATGACCAGAGGATCGTTCGATAGCACACAGCAAAACGGCGGCGCAGGATCCTGCGCCGCCGTTTTGTGCGTGCGGTTGCTCTGGGGCCGGGCGTTCCAGGCTATGGATCCTCCCGCACTCCAACGCGGCCCTTTAAAACAGACGCATCTGTACGCCCTGGGATCTCGGCCGGGGCGGCAGGGCCTCCCCCCGCTCCAGTCCTCCCTCCGGAACGGCCTTTAAAAACGGCGACGGTTCACCGGCATGGAGCATCACCAATTCGTCCCGCGCACGGGTCATGCCCACGTACAGAAGCCGCCGCTCCTCCGCCGCATCGGTCTGCGCCCCCTCCCGTTCCAGCGGGATGAGACCCCGGCTCACGCCGCATAAAAAGACCACCGGCCACTCCAGCCCCTTGGCGCCGTGAAGCGTGGACAGGGTCACCGCTCCGGCGGCATAGCCCGCCCCGGCCCGGCGCAGCAGGTCCCCCTCCTGTCCAAGCGTCAGGTTCTGCAGAAAGTCCGTCATGGTGGGAAAAAAGACCGCCATATTCCGCAGCCGCTCCAGCGCCTGGGAAGGTCCCCTGCCTGTCATCCACCGCTCCACCTGCCGTTCCGGGGCTTCCGCGCCGGGATGGGCGCGGAACCAGTCCAGGGCGCCGCGCACCGCCGGGTCCTCCAAAAAATCCGACCGCCCCACCACACGGCACGGGAGGCCGTCGTGAGTCAGGCAGTCCTCCAGTACCTCCAGCTGGCGGCGGGTGCGGCAGAGCACCGCAAAATCGTCGAAGGAGCGCCCGCTCCGCCCGGCTTCCAGCGCGCCGGCCTCCAGCATGTCTATGCCGCCCATCCTGCGGGCGATCTCCTTTGCGGTAAAAACGGCCTCCGCCCGCTCGCTCTCCGCGTGGAGCAGGCGCACGGCGGCGCCGGAGGGGCGCGCCGCCGTCAGACGCCGCCCGGCCCCGCCGTTTTCCTCCACTACCGGCAGGGCGCAGGACAGGATCTCCGGGGTGGAGCGGTAATTCCGGGTCAGCGTGATCGTGCGCGTCTGGGGACAGTCGGAGCGCAGGCGGTCGAAGCAAGCCGCGTCCGCCCCCCGAAAGCTGTAGATGGACTGATCCGGGTCCCCGATGACAAACAAGCTCCCTCCGTCCCTCCGCCAGGCGGCGATCAGGCGGTATTGCAGGGGATCGATATCCTGAAATTCATCCACCAGCAGGTGGGTGAAGCGCGCGTCCGTCCGCCCCCCTTCCCAGCGGGAGAGGGTCTCCAGCAGCAGATCGTCAAAGTCCAGCAGGCCCGCGCCGGTCAACCGTTCCTGATACCGCTCTACCGCCGCTTCCTCAGTCGGCCGGCCGCTGGTTTTTGCCCGGGAGACCGTCTGGAGCAGTTTCCACGGACTGTCCTTCCGCCCCAGCCCGGCCAGCACGGACGCGGCCAGCGCCCGCTGCTCATAGGGGTCGGCCAGCCGGCGGACGCCCAATTCTCCCCGGAGCAGCGTCAGGCAGATGGAATGGAACGTACCGATGGTCATGGCCCGGGCCCGGCGCTTGCCCAGGCGGGCCTCCAGCCGCTCCCGCAGTTCGGCGGCAGCCTTGTTGGTGAACGTCACCGCCGTGATCGTGCCGGGCCGGGCGCCCTGCTCCACCAGCCAGGCGATGCGGGACACCAGGGTCTTGGTCTTGCCCGCCCCCGGTCCCGCCACCACCGCCACGGTGGGCGCTTGCGCCTCCACCGCCGCGCGCTGGTCCGGGTCGAGCGCTTCCTCCGTCTGGGGGAGCTCCCGTTCGTTTGTCCGCTTCTTTGGGGCCGGCGCTCCTCCGTCGGGGGCGGCCGGTCCGCGCCGGGGCGCCGGACTCCCAAAGAGGCTCACCTGGCCCCGGAACGTCTCCCGCTCGGCGGGCGTGAGCAGTCCGATCATGCCGTATACCCCATCGTAACCCGGCTGACGCTCCACCTCGCCGGCCCGAAGGCGGCGGATCCCCTCGGCCACACAGGGGCCCGCCGCATGCCGGATGTCCTCGATGGGCGTCTCCCGGAGGATGGTAAACTCCGGCCCCAGCCGTTCCAGCATATCTTCATATTTGGCCGCCGTCCGTTTGCCCGACGCGGAGCCGCCCTCCGAGGCGGCGATGACCTCCGGCAGCGGCGCCAGAGACTCAAACGCCCTGGCGGCCGCGGGGCGAAAGCCCTCGGGCCGGTCGGAAAGCTGTTCTACCCGATGCAGTACGCCGGTGGTAAGCCGCTTGCCGCAGACCGGGCACCTTCCTCCCGCCGCCTGGGCCTGCGCCGGCGAGAGGCACTGCGCGCAGGGGCGGTGGCCGTCGAAATGATATTTGCCCTCTTCCGGGAAGAATTCGATGGTGCCATAAAAGCCCTCCCCGGTCTGGATGGCATGGGCCAGCTCCGGATAGGACCGTCCGGTCTCCAGCAGGTTGGCCTCCCGCCCCAGTTTCGCGGGAGAGTGGGCGTCGGAATTGGAAACCAGGGTATAACCGTCCAGGGCGGAAAGCCGCCAGTTCATAGGCGGATCGGAGGAGAGGCCGGTCTCCAGGGCATGGATATGCCCGCTCAGGTCCCCAAAGCACGCCTCGATGGTATCAAAGCCGGAAAAAGCGCCGAACAGGGAGAAGTGAGGCGTCCAGATGTGGGCCGGGAGGAAGACCGCGTCCGGGCAGGTCTCCAAAGTGAGCTCCAGCAGGTCCCGGCAGTCCAGGCCCAGGATGGGCCGTCCGTCGGAGCGGATGTTTCCAATGGCCTCCAGCCGCCGGGACAGGTTTTCCGCCGCCTCCAGGTGGGGCAGAAGGATCAGGGAGTGGACCTTGCGCACCTTGCCGTCCTTTTTGTAAATGGTGCTGATCTCTCCGGTGACCACAAAGCGGGGCGCATCCGCCGGGCCGTCCCTGAGCCGGTAAAGCCCTTCCTCCGCCTCGGTCAGCGTTTCCTTCAGCTCCGCCCTCCAGGCCGGATGGGTAAAGTCTCCGGTGCCCACCAGACCGATCCCCTTCCGCCGCGCCCAGTCGGAGAGCCGCTCCGGCTCCAGGTCGCGGCTGGTGGCCCGGGAGTACTTGGAGTGAATATGCAGGTCTGCAAGATACATAGGACCTCACCCTCTCAGAATCGTATCGTCCACAATCACATCCGCCGAACGCACGCGCGCCCAGTCGAAACGGGAGACCAGCTCCCCCGCCCGCACCGGCGTGCTTCGTTCCAGCAGGCCCGCCAGATGGGCCAGCAGGCCCGTCAGCTCCTCCGGGGTATAGCGCCGCCGCAGCGCCCCCATGTCCAGATCCCGCTCCCGTTTGGACAGCCGCCGCCCGTCGGGCGCCAGCAGCAGCGGGACATGGTAATACTCCGGACTGGGAAGGCCCAGCAGTTCCAGCAGGTACTGCTGCCGCGGCGTGGAGTCCAGCAGATCCCGGCCCCGCACCACCTCGCTGATCTCCATGCCGCCGTCATCCACCGCCACTGCCAGCTGGTAGGCATACACCCCGTCGGACCGGCGGAGGATGAAATCCCCACAGTCCCGGCCCAGGTTTTCCGCATAGCTCCCCTGGAGGCCGTCGGTAAAGCCCGACGTCCGGTCGGGGACCATCAGCCGCCAGGCCGGGCTGCGGGTACGGGCGCGCTGCTCCCGTTCCGCCTGCGTCAGCGTCCGGCAGGTCCCCGGATAGACCGCCGAGCCGTCCGAGCGGTGGGGCGCGCTGGCCGCGAGACGCTCGGCCCGGGTGCAGAAGCAGGGATAGACCAGCCCCTGCGCTTCCAGCGCCTGAAAGGCCCCGGCATACCGCTCGGTGCGTTCCCTCTGCCGGTACGGGCCATGGGGACCGCCCGCTCCATAGCCCTCGTCCCAGTCCAGACCCAGCCAGCGCAGATCGTCCGCCAGCTGGAGCGCGTATTCCTCCCGACAGCGGTCCGGATCCAGATCCTCCATCCGCAGGACCATGACGCCCCCCTTCGCGCGCACCGAAAGCCACGCCAACAGGGCGGAAAACAGATTGCCCAGGTGCATTCTTCCGCTGGGGCTGGGGGCAAAGCGCCCCCGGACAGGTGCGTGCATGCCGCCTCACCTCCTGTATCGTTCCCTGTAACCTTACCACATTCCTCCCGCCGATACGAATGGCAAAAACGCCATATTTCACGATCTTAAGTTGATCTTATTGGGCAAAAATGATATATTTAAACTGTAATTTTAGGCGAGAGGGGCAATACATTATGATTTCTCTTGAATAGCCTTGCTACAAGCTACCCCCATATGATCAACAGGAGGTTATCATAAAAAAAGCATGAAAGGGTATTGGGTTATGACACAGAGCAGATCAAAACGGATCTATTTTATACTCTATCTGCTCTATTTTGTTCTGCTGATGCTCCACCACATTCTGGCCCCCGTGTTCCATTCGCTGGCCGCCGTCCGCTTCC
This sequence comes from Flavonifractor sp. DFI.6.63, assembly GCF_024462255.1. Classification (NCBI taxonomy): domain Bacteria; kingdom Bacillati; phylum Bacillota; class Clostridia; order Eubacteriales; family Oscillospiraceae; genus Flavonifractor; species Flavonifractor sp. DFI.6.63. The sequence goes on from NZ_JANGBE010000016.1 coordinate 26,727, forward strand.
AGCTTCTGCCCCGGACGGTTTATGAACTGCTGATTTTGGCTGCCGCCGTGTTCCTGCTGTGCGGCAGGAGCTACCTCAACGCACGGCTGCCCCGTACCGGCGGTGTGCTGTGGGGGCAGGCGGGCTGTCTGGCGTTGTCCGTCCTGACTACCGCGCTGCTCTGGCGCTTCGCCTCCATCGGAGCGGTACGCTTTGGACTGTTGCTGAGCTTGGGCAGTCTGTTCGACCTGTGCGCCGCTCTGCTCTCCCGCCGGAGGGACTAGCAAGTTTCTGTTGCCTTTTGCGGTCAAGCATGGTATAGTGATCCTACAATCCATCCTGCTCCGAGCGGAACCGTCTAAGGGCTACGGCCTATGACGCTCCGCCGCCGGGTCCCGCGCGGGCTCCGGTCTGGGTCGTATCGGAAACGGTGCGGCCTTCCGTCTTTGAAAAGGGGCTGCTTTCGCTGGAACACGGCTTTGGATCGTGTTCGGTCTTTTGTGCTGTGCGGGAGCGCTGTCTGTCAGACGGCGTTCCCGTTTTTATCGTTTGGGGAGGCTAGATTCATGAAGCTGATCGACACCCGCGACGCGGTGGGGCACGTGCTCTGCCACGATCTGACCCAGATCATTCCCGGCGTCACGAAGGACGCCCGGTTCCGCAAGGGGCACGTGGTCGCGCCGGAGGACATCCCGGTGCTGCTGTCCATGGGCAAGCAGCACCTGTACGTATGGGAAAAGGCGCCCGGCATGCTCCACGAGGACGAAGCCGCCGAACGGCTGCGCGCGCTGTGCCAGAACGAGCACATGCATCCCACGCCGGTCAAGGAGGGCAAGATCGAGCTCATTGCCGACCGCGACGGGCTCTTTCAGGTGGATGTGGAGCGGCTTGCCGCCCTCAACGGCGCAGACGACATCATGATCGCCACCCGCCACACCAATACGGCGGTGCATCCGGGCGACAAGCTGGCGGGCATGCGCATCATCCCGCTGGTCATATCGGAGGAAGCCCTTCGCTCGGCGGAGGCCCGGGCCGGGAGCGCCCCCCTTCTCTCCCTGACGCCGTGGAAGCGGAAGACCTGCGGCCTCATCACCACCGGCAGCGAGGTGGCCAACGGGCTTATTCCGGACGCGTTCACGCCCGTGATCATGGATAAGCTGGCCGCCTACGGCATTTCCGTCACCGAACACTGCCTGCCCGGCGACGACATGCAGGCCATCACCGCCGCCGCTCTGGCGTATCAGGCCAAGGGCGTGGACCTGATCCTCTGCACCGGCGGCATGAGCGTGGATCCGGACGACAAAACCCCCGGCGCCATCCGGAACACCGGGGCGGAGATCGTGTCCTACGGCGCGCCGGTTCTGCCGGGCGCCATGTTCCTGCTGGGCTACTTCCCGGACGGCACGCCGATCCTGGGCCTCCCCGGCTGCGTGATGTACGCCAGGGCCACCATTTTTGATCTGCTGCTCCCCCGCATCGCGGCGGATGTGCGCCTCGGCCGGGCCGACCTGAAGGGACTGGGACACGGCGGGCTCTGCCTGAGCTGCCCGGAGTGCCACTATCCCAACTGCTCCTTTGGAAAAGGGGTGTAGCGGATGGTGACCGGCATCGAATTGGAACAAGCCGTGGCCCTGATCACCGGCGCTTTGGCTCCCCTGGGGACCCAGACGCTGCCGGTTCCCGACGCCCTGGGCTACACGCTGGACGCCGACGTGACCGCCCCATTGGACCAGCCCCCGTTTGACCGCTCCCCGCTGGACGGGTACGCACTGCGCGCGGCAGACATCGCCTCCGCCTCCTGGGAGCGGCCCGTCCGCCTGCGCGTTGTGGAGACGGTATACGCCGGAGGCGTGCCCCTCCTCCCCCTGACCGCCGGCGCCGCCGCGCGCATCATGACCGGAGCCATGCTGCCCGCCGGATGCGACTGCGTGCTGCGGCAGGAGGATACCGACCAGGGCGATCCGGTGGTCTCCATTTACAAGCCGCTGCGGCCCTGCGAAAATTATGTTAACCGGGGAGAGGACTATCGCTCCGGGACCGTGCTGCTCCCCGCCGGAACCCGCCTGGACGCGGCGGCCGTGGGCCTTCTCTCCAGCGCGGGCGTGTGCCAGGTGCCCGTCCGGCGCAGGCCCCGGGTATTCGTGCTCTCCACCGGAGACGAGGTGGTCTACCCCCACGTGCACCCTCTCCCCCCCGGAAAGATCTACGGGTCCAATCTGAATCTGCTGCTCGCACGTCTGAGCGAACTGGGCATTCCGGAGACCGGCGGCGAGCACGCGGGGGACGACCCACAGGCTGTGGCCGAAACCATGGAGCGGCTGTTGGGCTGCTGCGACGCGCTGATCACCACCGGCGGCGTTTCGGTGGGCGACAAGGATATCTTCCACCAGGCCCTCCCCCTGCTGGGCGCGGAGACGGTATTCTGGCGCCTGAACGTCAAGCCCGGCACCCCGGCCCTCTACTCCACCCGTCGCGGCAAGCCCATTCTCTCCCTCTCCGGCAACCCCTTTGCCGCCGCCGCCACGTTCGAGCTGCTGGCCCGGCCGATGCTGTGCGCCCTGTCCGGGGAGGAGCGCCTGCTGCCCCAGCGGAGGAGCGCCCGGCTGGACACTGCGTTCTCCAAGGCAAGTCCCTGCCGCCGTTTTCTCCGCGGACGCTGGCAGGACGGCCGGGTCAGCCTGCCGGAGGGGCACTCCTCCGGACAGCTGGCCTCTCTGGTGGGCTGCAATTGCCTGGTGGACCTTCCGGCCGGGACCGGGCCGCTGGAGCCGGGGCGGCTGGTGGAGGTACTGCTGCTGTAGCGGCGCCGGCGCAGAAACCGCCGCGCCCTGAAATACGGAATCTACCGATACGGAGGCCTATCATACGATGGACGCGAACTTCAATCACTTCGACGGGGCGGGCAACGCCATTATGGTAGATGTTTCCCCCAAGCAGCCCACGCTGCGCGCGGCGTCCGCCCGCGGAAAAATCCGGGTCTCCCGCCCGGTGCTGGATGCCATCCTGGGGCACACCGCCGCCAAGGGGGACGTGCTGGGCGTGGCGCGGGTGGCCGGCATCATGGCCACCAAGCGCACCTCCGACCTGATCCCGCTCTGTCATCCGCTGATGCTCTCCCATGCCTCGGTGGATTTCACCGTTCTGGAGGAGGAGGGCGCCATCCAGGCCGAGTGCACGGTGAAGCTCTCCGGCAAGACCGGGGTGGAGATGGAGGCGCTGACCGGGGTCACGGTGGCTCTGCTGACCATTTACGATATGTGCAAGGCCGTGGACCGGTCCATGGAGCTCTCCGACATCCACCTGGTCCATAAAGAAGGCGGCAAATCGGGGGTGTATGACCGTGGATAGGCCTGTCGTGGTTGCGGTATCCGGGGTAAAAAATTCGGGCAAGACCACCCTGATCGTGGAAATGCTCCCCCACCTCACCGCCGCCGGCCTGCAGGTGGCGGTGATCAAGCACGACGGCCACTGCTTCCTTCCCGATCCGCCCGGCACGGACACCGGACGCTTTATGGCCGCCGGAGCCTGGGGCACCTCGATTTTCGACGGGGAGAAGTACAAAATCGTCAAGCGGGAGACCGCCGACGAGAACGCCCTGATCGCCCAATTTCCTGAGGCTGACCTGATTTTGCTGGAGGGCTTCAAGCATACGGCGTGGCCCAAGCTGGAGCTGGTGCGTCCGGGCAACTCCGAACGGAGCGTGTGCGACGCCTCCACCCTGCTGGCCCTGGTCACCGACCTGCCGCTGGAGCTGCCCGGAGTGCGGCGCATCCCCTTTGGAGACGCGGCCGCGGCTGCGCAGGTCATCTTGGATTATGTCAACCAAGGAGGCGAGTACCGTGCTTGACCGCTATGGGCGGCGCATCCATTACCTGCGCGTCTCCGTCACCGACCGGTGCAACCTGCGCTGTGTGTACTGCATGCCGCAGCAGGGCGTGGAGTGGGTGGCGCACAGCGCGGTGCTCTCTTATGAGCAGCTGCTGCGTCTGGTCGGCCTGCTCGCCCGGCTGGGGGTAGACAAGGTGCGCCTCACCGGCGGGGAACCGCTGGTCCGCCGGGATCTGGCACAGCTGGTGCGGGGGATCCGGAGCGTGGAGGGCATTCAAAGCGTGAGCCTGACCACCAACGGCGTGCTGCTGAAGCAGCAGCTGCCCGGCCTGATGGAGGCGGGGCTCTCCGGTGTGAATCTCAGCCTGGACACCCTGGACCGGGCGCAGTACGCCGCCATTACCCGACGGGACGCGCTGGACGACGCCCTGCAGGGGCTGGAAGCCGCCCTGGCCGCGCCGGGACTCTCCGTCAAGCTCAACTGCGTGCCCATGGGGGAGAACGACGCTCAGCTGGTCCCTCTGACCGCGCTGGCCAGAGATCGGGATCTGGCCGTACGCTTCATTGAGCTGATGCCCATCGGCCTGGGGAGCACGCTCTCCCGCAGAAGCGAGGCGGAGGTGCTGCAGCGCCTGGAGGCCGCGTATGGGCCCGCCGCCCCGGCCGGGCGCGGAGACGGGGCCGGACCGGGCCGGTATGTGACCTTTGCGGGCTTTGCCGGCCGCGTGGGTTTCATCAGCGCGATGACGCATCAGTTCTGCGGCGACTGCAACCGGGTCCGTCTCACCGCCACGGGGTTTTTGAAAACCTGCCTTCAGTACGAACAGGGGGCGGACCTGAAGGCCCTGATGGAGGCGGGGGCGGACGACCGGACGCTGCTGGCGGCGATGGAGCGGGCCATTCTGGAAAAGCCCGCCTGCCACCATTTTTCCGAGGGACGCAGCCTCGGGGACGAGGGTAAGACGATGAATCAGATTGGAGGGTAAACCGATGGGCAAAGTCATTGCTGTTTGTACCAGCCGGCAGAAGGGAACCCAGAAACGGAACGTGGGCAGCGCCCGCTTCCGGGCGGACTGGGGCATTGAAAACGACGCGCACGCCGGCGCCTGGCACCGGCAGGTCTCCCTGCTCTCCCACGAACGGGTGGAGGAGTTCCGCGCCCGGGGCGCTGTTGTGGACGACGGAGCCTTTGGAGAAAATCTGGTGGTGGCGGGCTACGATTTCAAATCTCTGCCGGTAGGCACCAGATTCCAGTGCAACGACGTGGTGCTGGAGCTGACTCAGATCGGCAAACAGTGCCACGCACACTGTGAGATCTACAAGGTCATGGGCGACTGCATCATGCCGCGGGAGGGCGTGTTCACCCGGGTGCTCCACGGCGGCGTCATTTCCGTCGGGGATGAGCTGACCATTCTGGAGGAGGCGCCGTTATGAGAGCTGCCGTCATCACCCTCAGCGACTCCGGCTACGCCGGCCGGCGGGAGGACAAAAGCGGCCCGGTCATCCGGGCGCTGGCCGAGGCGGCGGGATATGAAATCGTCCACACGGCCCTGCTGCCGGACGGAGTGGAGCCTCTGGCCGCCGAACTGCGCCGCCTGTGCGACGGGGAGCTGGCCGATCTGATCCTCACCACCGGCGGCACCGGTTTTTCCCCCACCGACCATACGCCGGAGGCTACGCTGTCCGTAGTGGAGCGCACCGCCCCCGGCATTGCGGAAGCCATGCGCTATCACTCCCTTTCCATCACCCCCCGCGCCATGCTCTCCCGTGCCGCGGCGGGTATCCGGAACCGGACCCTCATCGTCAATCTCCCCGGCAGCCCCAAGGCCGTGCGGGAATGTCTGGAATACATTCTCCCCAGTCTGGAGCACGCTCTTCAGATCTTAAAGGGGACAACGGGCGAATGCGCCCGATGAAATAGATCCGTCCCGATTCTTCGAGCCTGTCCGCCTAAAACAGCCGTACTGTCACGGCGGCGGGCCGGGGTGCGCCCGGAAACAGGCGTGCCTACCCGTTTTGTAAAGGAGAATGCAACATGAAAAAGCTCGTATCCCTGTCCCTTGCACTGATCCTCTCCCTGTCCCTGGCCGCCTGCGGCGGCGGCGGAACCGCCGCCTCTCCCGCTCCGGAGACCCAAGCCCCTGAAACGCCCGATGCCGAAGCCGTGGAGCTCATCGTCTTCGCCGCCGCCTCCATGACCGAGACCCTCAATCAGATCGCCGAACAGTACAAGGACGCGGCCCCCAACGTGACGTTGACCTTCAACTTCGATTCCTCCGGCACGCTGAAGACTCAGATCGAGGAGGGGGCCGATTGTGACGTGTTCATTTCCGCCGCCCAGAAGCAGATGAATCAGATCGACGCCTCCAGGGATGCCGACGGCGGCAATACCGACGCGCTGGACTTCGTGCTCCAAGGTACCCGCATCAATCTGGTGGAGAACAAGGTCACCCTGGTGGTGCCTGAGGGCAACCCGGCCGGCGTCTCCTCCTTTGACGACGTGGCGGCCGACAAGGTCAGCCTGATCGCTCTGGGCAACTCCGACGTGCCGGTGGGCCAGTACTCCGAAGAGATCTTCACCTATCTGGGCGTTTGGGAGCAGCTCAACCGCGAACAGAAGATCACCTTCGGCACCAACGTAAAGGAGGTCACCTCTCAGGTAGCGGAGGGCGCCGTGGACTGCGGCGTGGTATACGGCACCGACGCCTATTCCGCCGGGCTGGAGGTGGTGGCCGAGGCCCCCGCGGACAGTCACAAGCCCGTGGTCTATCCCGCCGCCGTGCTCAACCGTACCAAGCACGAGGATGAGGCCCGCGCCTTCCTGGATTACCTCCAGACCGACGCCTGCTCCTCCGTGTTCGAATCCGTCGGCTTCTCCATCCCCGGCTGAATCCTCGGCGGGGCGCGGTTATGTCTGCACGAAAGCTGGTGACCTATGGACTGGTATCCCCTCTTCAACTCCCTGCGCATCGCCCTGATCTCCACCTTCTTCACCTTTTTTCTGGGCATCTTCGCCGCCTGGTATGTCCACAAACTGCCCAGAGCGCTCAAGGGGCTGCTGGACTGTGTCCTCACCCTGCCGCTGGTACTGCCTCCCACGGTGGTCGGCTTCTTCCTGCTGAAGCTGCTGGGCCCCAACGGCCCTGTGGGCGGGGTGATCCTGGAGGCCTGGGGCCGGAAGCTGGTGATGACCTGGTACGCCTCCATTTTCGCGGTGATCATCGTCACCTTTCCGCTGATGTACCGCACGGTACGCGGCGCCTTTGAGGCCTTTGACCGCAGCCTGCTCTATGCGGGCAAGACCTTGGGACGCTCCAACGCCTGGGTCTTCTGGCGGGTGTTGATGCCCGGCTGCAAGCAGGGGCTGACGGCGGGCACGGTACTGGCTTTTGCCCGGGGGCTGGGGGAATACGGCGCCACTTCCATGGTCTCCGGATATACGCCCGGACGCACCGCCACCATCTCCACCACCGTCTATCAGCTCTGGCGGGAAGGCAACGACGCGCTGGCCTACCGCTGGGTCTTCGTGAATCTGGCGATCTCCTTCGCCGTACTGCTGTGCATCAATCTGCTGGAGCGGCGGGAGCGGGACGGGCGCTGGAGCGTCGGCTCCAGGGAGGTGTGAGGTGTCTCTGATCGTTGATATCCGAAAGGATTTTGGGAAATTTCGGCTCAGAGCCGCTTTCGAGGCCCAAAACGGCATTACCGGCCTGTTGGGGGCCTCCGGCTGCGGCAAAAGCGTCACCCTCAAGTGCATCGCCGGCATACAGCGTCCGGATGCCGGAACGATCCTTCTGGACGGACGCCCCCTCTTTGACTCGCAGCGGCACATCGACCTGCCCCCGCAAAAGCGCCGGGTCGGCTACCTGTTCCAAAACTATGCGCTGTTCCCCAACATGACGGTGCAGCAGAACATCGCCGCCGGGGTGCGGGAGCGGCGGGGCCGTGATGAGACGGTGGCAGGACTGGTGCGCTCCTTCCACCTGGAGGGCACCGAACACAAATATCCCCGTCAGCTCTCCGGCGGGCAGCAGCAGCGCACGGCCCTGGCCCGCATCCTGGCCAGCCGCCCGGAGGTCCTGCTGCTGGACGAGCCCTTTTCCGCTCTGGACAGCTACCTGAAATGGCAGGTGGAGCTGGAGCTGTCCGAGCTGCTCGCCCGGTTCCCGGGACCGGTGCTCTTCGTTACCCATGATCGGGACGAAGTCCACCGCAACTGCAAAAACGTCTGTGTGCTGGATCACGGCAAGTCTCAGCCGCTGCAATCGGTGCACCAGCTGTTTCAGTCGCCCGCGACACTCTCGGCCTGTCTTTTGTCAGGGTGCAAGAACATTTCCCGGGCCCGTTCCCTGGGGGATGGCCGGCTGGAGGCCCTGGACTGGGGCGCCGTGCTGCGCTGCGCCGCGCCCCTGCCCCGGGAGCTGAGCCACGTGGGCGTGCGGGCGCACTCTCTCCGCCCGGCGGAAGGGCCTGGTGAAAACCGCCTTCTATGCCGCGTGGAGCGGGTGGTGGAGGAGGTCTTCTCCACGGTGGTCATGCTCTCCACCCCCGGCGGCCGCCAGGGCTTCTCCCAGCTCCGGGTCGAATGGCCCAAGGCGGAATGGGCGGCTCTGGAGCAGCCGGAGCAGCTCTGGCTGGAGCTGCCCCCGGAAGCCCTGCTGCCCCTAAGCGAACATTGAAACGACCCCGTGCGCGGGCCGGGCAGTCAAACTCCCAAGACACCTGCAGATTTGTCTTTCTTTCACCGCCTGTGAGCGGCGAAACGCTGCCGTGGGCTTCCTCTTACTCAAGAACAGTTTGCCTTCCTGCATGATCGTTAGCCCTTTTGACCGACTGAGCCCCTCCGGCGCGGGCCAATGGCCCGCGCCGGAGGGGCTCAGTTTATCAAAAAACGAGGCGCTTGCACCATCTCCGCGCTGAGCGCTGCTGCAAAGAGCTGCTCCTGTCTTAAGACAGGAGCAGCTTATCGTCGGCCTCGTCGCTGCCGGAGGCCTGACCAAATTTCGCCAGCAGCTGCTCCACGGTCAGCTTCTTCTTCTCCTCGCCGGAGATATCGATGACAATTCTGCCGTCGTACATCATAACGAGCCGGTTCCCATGGGCAATCGCGTCCCGCATGTTGTGCGTGATCATCAGCGTGGTCAGCTGATCCCGCTGGACGATCTTCTCGGTGGTGTCCAGCACCTTTGCCGCCGTTTTGGGGTCCAGCGCGGCAGTGTGCTCGTCCAGCAGCAGCAGCCTGGGCTTTTTCAGGGTGGCCATCAGCAATGTGAGCGCCTGGCGCTGACCGCCGGACAGGAGCCCTACCTTGCTGGTCAGCCGGTCCTCCAGGCCGAGATCCAAGATCTTCAGCAGCTCCCTGTACTGCTCCCGCTCCGCCTTGGTAATCCCCGCGCGGAGCGTCCGGGTCTGTCCCCGACGGGCGGCCAGCGCCAGGTTTTCTTCGATCTGCATGGAGGCGGCCGTACCCATCATGGGATCCTGGAACACCCGGCCGATATATTGGGCCCGCCGATACTCGGGCAGCCGTGTCACGTCGTTGCCATCGATGAGGATGGAGCCGCCGTCTACGCCGTACACCCCCGCCACCAAATTGAGCAGGGTGGATTTGCCCGCGCCGTTGCCGCCGATGACCGTAACGAAGTCCCCGTCGGCCAGGGTGAGGGATACGCCGTTGATGGCCCGCTTCTCGTTGACGGTCCCGGCGTTGAAGGTCTTGTAGATCTCACGCACCTCAAGCATTATGCACGCCCTCCTTCCGTACGGATTTGTGGAAATACTTGCCCTTCCAGTAGGGGATGGACAGGAACACCGCCACCACCGCAGCGGAGAGCAGCTTCAGGTAATTGGGGTTCAGGCCCATGGCCAGCACCGCCTGGATGACAATATAGTAGATGATGGCGCCGATGGAGACCGCCGCCAGCTTCAGCGCGAAATTGCGGAAAAGCTTGCCGAAGACCACCTCGCCGATGATGACGGCGGCCAGACCGATGACGATGGCGCCGCGCCCCATATTGATCTCGGCAGCGCTGTTGTACTGCACCAGCAGCGCGCCGGACAGCGCAACCAGACCGTTGGAGAGCATCAGGCCAAGCACCTTGCAGAAGTTGGTGTTGATCCCCTGGGCGCGGGCCATGTTCTGGTTGGAGCCGGTGGAGCGCAGGGCGGCTCCAACCTCCCGGCCGAAGAACCAATAGAGCAGGACGATGATGGCCACGGTGAATAGACCCACCACGAAAATCGGGTGCCGCCAGAAGGGACGGGCGCCCTTGGCCACGTCCTGAACGAAGCGCAGCGAGACCAGAAGCTTGTCCAGCATCTCAGGCGTAGTAACATTGATGGCCACGGTAGCCTTCATCCCCATGATGGCCATATTTACCGACCAAAGGCCCAGCTGGGTCAGGATGCCCGCCAGGATGGCGGGGATGCCGCAGAAGGTATGCAGCAGGCCGGTAGCCAATCCCGCCAGCATACCCGCCAGCACGGCCGCCAGCAGCGCCAGCCACAGAGGGACGCCTCCCGTAAACAGCACCACAAAAGCAGCTCCGCCGGTACAGAAGGAGCCGTCCACCGTCAGGTCCGCGATATCCAAAATCTTATAGGTGATATAAACTCCGATCGCCATGATACCCCAAATCAGGCCTTGGGATACGGCCCCCGGCAGCGCGTTGATAAAACCCAGCATATGTGTTCCTCCCCAAAATGTCGATAGACTTTAATAGTATAGCAAAAAACAGCGGAAAAAGGAACCCCCTTTTCCGCTGTTTTGATGGCTTTTCTGGAATTATCCGGCGCTGATCGCCTGGTAGCCGTCGGGAGGTGTAATTCCCAGATCGGCGCAGGTGGTCTCGTTGTACTTCTTGGTAAAGTTGGGCGCATACTCAATGGGCATTTCGGACACGTCGGCCTCGCCCGTGAGGATCTTGACGGCCATCTTTCCGGTTGCGACGCCCAGGTCATAGTAGCTGATGGACAGGGTCGCCACACCGCAGCCGGCGCAGATGCCCTCCTCGCCCGCGAAGACCGGTACCTTACCGTGGCAGATATTGTCCACGATGCCGGTGTTGTTGGCCACGGTGTTATCGGTGGGGACATAAAGCACGTCGCTGTTATCGGCGGCGTTCTGGGTGACGGAAGCCATGTCGTTGGTGTCGGAGAAGGGATACTGGGTGCAGGTGTAGCCAAAGCTCTCCAGAGCCTTCTGGACCTCGTCCACCTGATACTGGCTGTTGGGCTCGGCGGAGCAGTAAAGCAGGCCTACGGTCTGGGCGTCCGGATACCACTCCTGGATCATAGCGGCCTGCTGATCCAGGGGAGCCAGATCGGAGGTGCCGGAGACGTTGGTGCCCACGGTGCCGGTAAAGCCGTCGATGCCCAGGGCCACGCCGTACTCCGTGACCGAGGTGCCCAGCACGGGGATGTCTCCGGTAGCGGATGCCGCCGCCTGAAGCGCAGGGGTGGCGTTTGCCATAATCAGGTCCACGTCGGCGGAGACAAAGCCGTTGACGATGGTGGCGCAGGTGGGGCTGTCACCGGCGGCGTTCTGCAGGTCAAACTTCACCTGACCGGGCAGCGCCTCGTTGATGGCGTCCATAAAGCCCTCGGTAGCGGCGTCCAGCGCCACATGAGGAGCCAGTTGGCAGATGCCTACGGTATAGACGGTCTCTCCAGCGGGAGCCGCGGTCTCGGGGGCCGGCGTCCCCGGTGCGGAGGTCTCCGGCGCGGGTGTGGACGCGGTTCCGCTGCCGCCGCAGGCGGCCAGACTCAGGGCCAGGACACCGCTCAGAGCGAGAGCGGTCAGCTTAGACAAGTTTTTCATTTCATTTTCCTCCATTTTGTGCACAGTGTATGCTTTAGCGCTTTTTGCTGCTAAAGCAACAAGCTGCAAAAAAAGTGCCTCACGGCTTGTATTGCGTTTATTATAATGACCTGTTCCCAAAATGTCAACGATAAAATCCCGTAAACTTTATAGAATCTTCATGTTTCCCCTCGTCCCTTCGCGGGGTTTCCTCATGGACTTTTCCTGCTATCTATGATAAAATGGCATGAAATTATAGGTTCCATACTGGAATGATCTGCTGATGGGGAGGCATATTTCCTTGCGCACTGACATATTGGGCGTCGGGTTTGACGACCTGACGCTGGACGAGGCGGCCCGCGCCGGGGCCGCGCTGGTGGAGCGCGGCGGCTTTCATTACGCTGTGACCCCGAACCCGGAATTCCTGCTGGAGGCCCGAACGAACGCGGCGTTCCGCCAGACGCTGCTGGATGCCGATCTGGTGCTGGCCGACGGCATCGGCGTGATCTATTCGGCCAAGATCCTGGGCCGCCCGCTGAAGGGCAAGGTGACCGGGATCGATTTTGCCCAGCGCCTGCTGCGCTGGATGGCTGCGCAGGGCAAGCGCCTGTTCCTTCTGGGCGCAAAGCCCGGCGTGGCCGAGCTGGCCGCCGCCCATTTGAAGGACGCCTACCCGGGACTGATCGTTTGCGGCACCCGCGACGGCTACTTTACCCAGGACGCTCCCGTGGTGGAGGACATCCGTGCCTGCGCCGCCGACGTATGCTTCGTCTGCCTCGGCGCGCCTAAGCAGGAGCTTTGGATGGCAAAAAACGGCCCTGAGACCGGGTGCAGCCTGATGGTCGGCCTGGGCGGCGCCCTGGACGTGTTCGCCGGAGTGGTGGAACGGGCCCCCGAGGCCTATCAAAAGCTGGGCCTGGAGTGGCTCCACCGCCTGATCAAAGAGCCGCGGCGCTTCGGCCGCATGGCAAAGCTGCCCCTGGTGCTTCTTTACGCGCTGGGCGCGCGGAGGAAAGGAGGCGGCGGCCGGTGAGCGGAACGCTGATTGTCCTGGAGGGCACCGACGGCTCCGGAAAGTCCACCCAGTTTTCCCTGCTGTGCAGGACCCTGGAGCAGGCGCAGCGCCCCTTCCAGCGGCTGATTTTTCCCCAATACCAGCAGCCCTCCTCCGCGCTGATCCGCATGTATCTGGGAGGCGAATTCGGCCGCCGCCCCTCGGATGTGAATCCCTACGCGGCCTCCGCCTTTTATGCGGTGGACCGCTATGCTTCCTGGAAAAAGGTGTGGGGCGAGTATTATACCGGCGGCGGGCTGGTGCTCTCCGACCGGTATACCACCTCCAACGCGGTCCATCAGGCCTGCAAGCTGCCCGAACCGGAGTGGGAGGGCTTTTTCCAGTGGCTTTACGACTTCGAGCATGCCAAGCTGGGACTTCCCCGGCCTGATCTGGTGGTCTATCTGGACATGCCGACCGAGCGCTCCATCGCGCTGCTGCGGGCCCGGGAGCAGGCCACCCACACCCAGGGCGATATCCACGAGGTGGACGCCGGTTATCTCGCACTGTGCCGCAAAACCGCCCTGCGGGCGGCGGAGTGTCTGGGCTGGCGGACGGTCGCCTGTGTGGATGCCGCCGGCGCTCTGCGTCCGGCGGAGGAGATCCACCGGGATATTTTAGCGCTGATCCAGCCGATTCTTCCGTGAGGTGAGAGCTATGGTAACGATTTTATTGGGCGACGGCTTTGAGGAGGCCGAGGCGCTGGTGCCCGCCGATCTGCTGCGCCGGGCCGGCGTGGACGTAACGCTGGTCGGTCTGGACGGCCTTCGGGTCACCGGCGGTCACGGCATCACGGTCTGCGCCGACCGTTCCCTGGAGGAGCTGGACCCCGACGGGGTGGAGATGCTGGTGCTTCCCGGCGGTATGGGCGGCGTGGAGTCCATCCAGATGAATCTGTTCGCTCTTGCCCTGATCCAGCGCTGCCGGGATCACGGCTGTTGGCTGGCGGCCATCTGTGCCGCGCCCACCATTCTGGCCCATCTGGGCATTCTGGACCGCCGCCGGGCGGTGTGCTACCCCGGCATGGAGGAGGAGATGGGCTCCGCCGTGGTACAGAAGGGCGCCCGGGTCGTGGCGGACGGACGCATCATCACCGGCGAGGCCGCCGGTTCCGCCTTTGATTTTGGCCTGGCGCTGGTGGAGGCGCTCAGGGGAGCCGAGGCCGCCCGCCGGGTACGCCATGAAGTCCATTACCGCTGACAAAGCCGCCCTGCGGCGTCAGGTCCGCGCATATGGGAGGGCGCTCTCCCCGGAGGCGCGGCGCGCCAGCGACGACGCGCTTCTGTCCCGGTTTCTCTCCCTGCCCCAGGTGGCGGCGGCGGATACGCTGCTGCTCTACCACGGTATGGGCGCCGAGCCGGACACCGCCCGGCTGATCCCGCCGCTGCTGGAGCTGGGAAAGCGTCTCGCCCTGCCCCGGTGCCTGCCGGAGCGGCGCCTGGAGGCCCGCCTGATCCGGGCGGATACCGTTTTGATTCCCCACGCCTTTGGAATGCTGGAGCCGGGAGAGGACTGTCCGGCGGTCGATGCGGGAAGGATAACGCTGGCCCTCATCCCCGGTCTGGCGTTTGACCGCTCCGGGGGGCGCCTCGGCCAGGGCGGCGGTTATTATGACCGCTGGCTGCCCGGCTTCGGCGGGATACGGGTCGCTCTGTGCCGCGGGGCCCTGCTCTTTGACGCGCTGCCCCGCCAAGCGCACGACGCGCTTGTCCACCTGGTGGTAACCGAGGACGGCCTCTACGGCCCGTCCGCCCCGGACGCGGCGAAAGCGGGGCCTGCCGGCCCCGCCTCCGCACGGTCACTTAGGTAGTCTGCCTCAGCAGCAGCCGCAGCCGTCGTTGCACCCGCAGCCGCAGTTGTTGTTGCAGCCGCACCCGCAGCCGCCCCAGCTTCCGCCGCCGCAGCAGCAGCAGATGATGATGATGATCAGGATGATCCACAGACAGCCGCCGCCGCCCCAGCCATTGTTACCACAGCACATGCTTTGTTTCACCTCACTTGCTTCATCTGGCTCATACTATGTGGACCGGGTTGGTGTGGTTCCAGCGGACAGGATTCTTTTTTCCATTTGCGGGAATGGGCGTCTGATTTCCCCTGCCCCGTGCAGTTTCAGTTAGGAGTGTAAGCAAATGTCACAGGAAGAAAATCGCTACCAGCCCCGCCGCGCGGCGCCTGCTCATGCGCAAAGCCGCGGTGAGGAGCCCGGCCAGCGCCCCGTCAAGCGCCGCCGCAGACGCCGCCGCATGGGCGCGCTGGGCGCACTGATCTATGTCGCCTTTGTGCTGGGCATTTCCGCCCTGCTGGCCGGCCTGGGCTGGACCTGGGCCTGCGACCTGCTGGCTCTGAACAAGCAGGAGCATACCGCCGTGATCACCCTGCCGGAGGAGATCTTTACCCAGGAGGAGCGGAAGATGGAGCGGACCGCCGCCGACGGCACGAGCGAGACCGTCACCGAAACGATCTCGGTGGCCGACATGGACTACGTGGCCGATCTGCTTTCGGAGAATGGTCTGATCGAATACAAGTTCGTCTTCAAGACCTTTGCCTCCCTGACCCACGCCAAATACAAGCTCTCTTCCGGGACCTATGAGCTGAGCACCGATATGGACTACCGCGCGCTGATCACCAGCATGGGCAGCAGCTCGGGCAGCCGGATGGTGGCCACCGTCACCATCCCGGAGGGCATGACGCAGGCGCAGATCTTCGCGCTGCTGGAGGCCAAAGGGGTCTCCACCGCGGACAAGCTGGAAGAGACCGCCGCCAACTATGATTTCAAGTTCTCCTTCCTCAAGGGCGTGCTCCCCCTGGGAGACGCCAAGCGCCTGGAGGGGTATCTGTTCCCCGACACTTACGAGTTCTATATGGGCGAGGACCCGGTCAGCGTGCTCAACAAGATGATCCTGCGCTTTGACCAGATCTTTACCGAGGAGATGCGTCAGGCCATGACCGACCAGGGCATGAGCATCAACGACGCCGTCATCATCGCCTCGATGATCGAGAAGGAGACCGACGGCTCGGATCAGCGCAGGATCTCCTCCGTCATCTATAACCGCCTGACCAATACCAGCGCCACCAACGGCCTGCTGAACATCGACGCCACCATCCTATACGCCACCGGCGGCACCGTGGTGGACACCAGCGCCGACACCCCGTACAACACCTACCGGCACGCCGGATTGCCCCCCACGGCCATCGCCAACCCCGGTGCGGACGCTCTGCGCGCCGCGGTCAATCCCGAGTCCACCAGCTATTACTACTACGCTCTGGGCGATGACGGGGTCCACCACTTCTTCAAGACCCACCAGGAACAGCTCAGCTTCATTGCGACCCAGGAGCGGTACCGCAATGGATAAGCGCGTGGAACTCCTCTCCCCCGCGGGGGATATGGAGCGGCTGCGCATGTCCCTGGCCTACGGGGCCGACGCGGTCTATCTGGCCGGACTGGACTTCGGCATGCGCTCCTTTGCCGGAAACTTCACCCCGGACGAGCTGCGCCAGGCGGTGTCGCTCTGCCACCGGCGGGGCGTGGCCGTCCATGTGACGTGCAACACCATGCCCCGCAACGACGAGATCCGCCGTCTGCCGGAATGGATGGAATACCTCCAGGACCTGGGGGTGGACGCCGTCATCCTAGCCGACGTGGGGGTGCTCTCCCTGCTGAAGCGCTATGCCCCTGCCGTGAAGGCCCACATCTCCACCCAGGCCAGCGTGTCCAACTACGAGGCCGCCCGGGCTTGGCATGAGCTTGGCGCAGGCCGGGTGATCCTGGCCCGTGAGCTCTCCCTGGACGAGATCGCGCTTATCCGCGCCAAAGCCCCAAACGCATTGGAGCTGGAGGCTTTCATCCACGGGGCCATGTGCGTGAGCTACTCGGGGCGGTGCCTGCTCTCCAATTATATGACGGGCCGAGACGCCAACCGCGGCGCGTGCGCCCAGCCCTGCCGCTACCATTACGCCCTGGTGGAGGAGCAGCGCCCCGGCGAATATTTCCCCATCGGGGAGGACGAGGGCGGCGCGTATATTCTCAATTCCCGTGATATGTGCATGATCGACCACATTCCGGAACTGCTCGGGGCTGGTCTGAACTCCCTGAAGATCGAGGGGCGGGCCAAAAGCGCCTACTACGCGGGCATTGTGACCGGGGCCTATCGCCACGCCGTCGACGCCGCCGCAGCCGGCAAGCCCCTGGAGCGCGTCTGGCGGGACGAAGTGGAAAAGGTCAGCCACCGGCCCTATTCCACCGGCTTCTATTTCGGCGCGCCGGGGCAGCACACGGAAAGCGCCCGGTATGTCCGGGACTGGCAGGTGATGGCCGTGGTGACCTCCTGCACCCCCGACGGGACCGCCCTTTGCTCCCTGCGCAATAAGTTTTCCGCCGGAGACGAGCTGGAGCTGGTCGGCCCGGGTGTGGCTCCGGTGGCCTTTCGGGCGCAGGAACTTACCGACGGCGACGGTCTTCCCATCGACCAGGCCCGCAAGCCGCAGATGGCCCTGCACCTCAAGCTGCCCGTCCAGGCCCCTCCGCTGTCCGTACTGCGGAGAAAGGCGGTGGGCTTATGACCCCCTCTCCCCGGTCCCGCCGCTGGGATTACGACCTGCTGCGCGTCGGCTCCATGGTGGGGGTGGTCTACCTCCACTGCGCGGCAGCGGCGCTGCGCTCCGCTTCCGGGGCGGTGTGGCACTTCGCCAATCTGGCCTCTTCCCTGGCTACCGCGGCGGTCCCGCTGTTCTTTATGCTCTCGGGCGCCCTGCTCCTGTCCCAGGAGGGGACGGCGGATCTGTCCGCCCTGTTTGGCCGCCGCCTGCCGAAGGTACTGCTGCCCCTGGCGGCCTGGTCGGCTCTCGTGGTTCTGCTCACGCTGCTGCGGGCCGGTCCGGCGGCTGCTCTGGAGCAGCTCTCCGCGCTGCCCAATACCCCCGCCATGGTCCCATACTGGTTTTTATATGCCCTGATCCCGGTCTATCTGCTCTCGCCCTTTTTGAAAAAAATGGCCGACGGCCTGACCGATGCCCACTGGAACTATCTGGTGCTGCTTTGGCTGGTTCTGACCATCGGTGTGAATACGGTGCGGGATTTTCTGCCCCTGGAGAGCGCCTGGCGCACCGTTTTTACCGTCCACTGGACCCTGAATGTAAACCTGATCGGCGGCTATCTGGGCTACTTTCTGCTGGGAGCCCGGCTGGCCCGGCTCAGGCGCCTGCCCTCCCGGCGGGTCCTGTGGCTGGTTTCGCTGGCGTGCGTCCTCATCATCGCCGGGGGCACCTGGTGGCTGCGCCGGAGCACCGGCGCCTATGACGAAAGCTTCAAGAGCTATCTGCACGTGTTTACCGCGCTGCTCTCCGGAGCCGTTTTCCTGCTGGCGCGCTCTTACGGGGAAGCACGGCGCTCCGGACGGCTCCTGACCTTCTGTTCCGGTCTGTCCTTCGGAATCTATCTGGCCCACCCCTTGGCCATCTCCTTCTGGGAGAGGCTGTGGCCGGGGTGGATGGGCAGCACGTTCGCCGGTATGGGCGCTCACCTGCTCTTCTTTGCCGCCGTACTGCTGAGCTGTTTCGCGGGCGTATTGCTTGCCGCCTCGCTGCCCGGCGTATGCTTTCTGCTCACCGGCCAGAGCTTCCGGACTGCCTGCCGGGAATGCAATCTGCCGTCCCTGATAAAAACGCGCGGACCGAATTGAACCGGTCCGCGCGTCTGTATTTTGTGGACCTGGAAGGGCCTGTTCAGATGCGGCCGCCTTCCGCCTTTTGACAGGCATCGCCCCATGCCTGCATGGCATCCAAAACGGGCCTGAGGCTGTAGCCCGGCTCTGTCAGCGTATATTCCACCCGGGGCGGCGCCTGGGCATACACGGCGCGCGTCAGAAGTCCGCTGGCCTCTATCTGCCTCAGCTGAGCGGTCAGCACCTTCTGAGTCACGTGGCCGGCGGAGTTTTCAGCTCCCCAAACCGCCGCGTCCCATCCAGCAGGTCCCGCAGTAGGAGCCCCTTCCACTTGCCGCTGACGAGGGTCAGCCACCAAGCGGCGGCGGATGACCGCGTGCGGCGGGACATCCCGAAAAGCGCTTTGCTCCCGGGAAAGGAATGTGCTATAATAATGCCTGCGGAAAAAGGATCTCATCACGAGAGGGGTTTGAACGTGCAGGAGACCGACCGGCTGCTGGAGCAGCTTTTGAAGAAGCTGGCCCCCTTGTCCCAGGCGGACGGGCCGGTACTGGCGGCCATCGATGGCCGCTGCGGCAGCGGCAAAAGCCGGCTGGCCGGGCAGGCGGCGGCGGTACTGGGCTGTTCCCTGTTCCACATGGATGACTTTTTTCTCCCCCCCGCCCTGCGCACGCCGGAGCGTCTGGCACAGCCCGGCGGCAACATCCACTATGAGCGGGTGGCGGCGGAGCTCCTCGTTCCCTGGTCGGCAGGAAAACCGGTCTGCTTTCGCCCCTTCGACTGCCATAGCGGCGGTTTCGGTCCGCCGGTACAGGCGGCGCATACCGGACTGGCTCTCGTGGAAGGCAGCTATGCCCTCCACCCGGAGCTGTACCGATACTACCACACGCGCATCTTTTTGACCTGTTCTCCCGCTGTCCAGCGCCAGCGGCTGCTGGAGCGCGAGGGGACAGCGGGGCTTGCGCGCTTCCAGGCGCGTTGGATCCCGCTGGAAGAGGCCTACTTCCAGACCTTCCGCCTGCCGGAGCGCTGCGACCTGGTGCTGGACACCGGCCGCAGCTGACAACAGCCCCCGCCGGGAAACCCGGCGGGGGCTGTTGCCATCGTCGCCTGCTGCAAATCAAGCGCTTCGCTGGAAGCGCCCCGCGCCGCTTACTGCGGATTGAGGGTGTAGTCGGGCGCGCCCCAATGGATGATTCCATCCATTGGGGACCCCTCCCAGTTCATCTGCCGGGCGAAGTGAATCCGCCCGGCAGCAAGCTTTTCTTCAAAACCTTGCACGCGCTCCGCGCGGCCCCGCTTCCGCGGGGCTGGAAGCGCCCCGCGCCGCTTACTGCGGATTGAGGGTATAGTTGGGCGCTTCCTTGGTGATATAGATGTCGTGGGGATGGCTCTCCCGCAGACCGGCGGAGGTGATCTGCATGAACTGTGCCTTGCTCTGCAGCTCCGCCACATTGTGGCAGCCGGTGTAGCCCATACCCGCCCGCAGGCCGCCCATGAGCTGGTAAATGGTCTCCCCGGTCAGGCCCTTGTAAGGCACACGGCCCTCGACGCCTTCTGGGACCAGTTTCTTGTTGTTCTCCTGGAAATAGCGGTCCTTGGAACCCTTGGCCATAGCGCCCAGGCTGCCCATGCCGCGGTAGACCTTGAACTGGCGGCCCTGATACACCTCGGTTTCGCCGGGGGATTCCTCACAGCCCGCCAGCAGCGAGCCCAGCATGACCACGTTGGCGCCCGCGGCCAGAGCCTTGGCGATGTCGCCGGAATACTTGACGCCGCCGTCGGCGATGATGGGCACTCCGTACTCCGCCGCCACACGGGCCGCATCGTACACGGCGGTGATTTGAGGCACGCCGATACCGGCCACCACACGGGTGGTACAGATGGAGCCGGGGCCGATGCCGATCTTCACGCAGTCCGCGCCCGCCTCAATGAGGGCGCGGGTACCCTCTGCGGTGGCCACGTTGCCCGCGATCAGCTGCACGTCGGGATAGAGCGCCTTGATGCGGCGCACACACTCCAGGATATTATGGGAATGGCCGTGGGCGGAGTCCAGCGCCAGCACGTCGGCCCCCGCTTCCACCAGAGCGGCCACCCGGTCCAGCACGTCGGAGGTAACGCCGATGGCGGCGCCCACCAACAGGCGTCCTTTGTCGTCGCGGGCGGAATTGGGGTAGACCTGGGCCTTTTCAATGTCCTTGATGGTGATCAGGCCCTTGAGATGGAACTCATCGTCCACAATGGGGAGCTTTTCCACCTTGTGGCGCCGGAGGATCTCCTTGGCCTCCTCCAGCGTGGTGCCCTCCTTTGCGGTGACCAGGTTGTCCTTAGTCATCACGTTATCGATCAGCTTGCTCATATCGGTCTCGAACTTCATATCCCGGTTGGTGATGATGCCGATGAGCTTTCCGTTGTCGCAGATGGGTACGCCGGAGATCTTATACTTGGCGCACAGCTCATCCGCCTCGGCCAGCGTATGGCCGGGGGCCAGCCAGAAGGGGTTTGTGATGACGCCGTTCTCACTGCGCTTGACCATATCCACCTGCTCGGCCTGTGCCCCGATGGACATGTTCTTGTGGATGACGCCGATACCCCCTTCCCGGGCGATGGCGATGGCCATGCGGTACTCGGTAACGGTATCCATGGCGGCGCTCATCAGAGGGATGTTCAGGCGGATCTTTTTGGTAAGCTGGGTGTGCAGGTCAATGTCCGCGGGAAGCACATCGCTCTCCGCCGGGATCAGCAGCACGTCGTCAAAGGTGAGACCCTGCTTGGTAAACTTCTGGCGCTCGTCGGTGTTGACCATAGT
The DNA here is from genome assembly GCF_024462255.1 of Flavonifractor sp. DFI.6.63. Classification (NCBI taxonomy): domain Bacteria; kingdom Bacillati; phylum Bacillota; class Clostridia; order Eubacteriales; family Oscillospiraceae; genus Flavonifractor; species Flavonifractor sp. DFI.6.63. The sequence goes on from NZ_JANGBE010000016.1 coordinate 47,855, forward strand.
ACATCTCCTTGTCTCTCTAACCATAAATTTTTCCTATTTTATGCCCTCGCCTCTGGATTGTCAAGGGGCTTTTCCGGCTAAATCGGATAATGTGAGCATGGCGTCAAACCGGGTCTTCCCCGCGCCGTCCGCGCCATGGACGTACTGTGCGCCGCCGTCGCTGCCGGTCGTAAGGTCCACGGTCTCCCCCACCCGGCACTCGGCCTGATAGCCCACCTGAAGGGACGAGACAAAACGCTCCGCACCCATACGCTCCAGATGGAGCGCGTCGCAGACAATGTCGGCATAGCGCACGTTATTCACGTGGCCGTTCACGTCCAGGTCGCTGTAGCGGAAGCTGCGCGTGCCGGCGCATGTCATATCCGGCGGCATGCGGACCTTGTTCAGCAGTCTGGTCTTGCACAGCGCGCCCCCGTCCGTGCCCTGGAATTCCTCGATGCCGGCCATGCGCACCAGCTTATGGGTCTGTGCGTTGGCCAGCACCCAGAGGGAGACCGCCTCTCCCACCGGCGCGTCGTTGACAAACAAATCGAAGTCGCGGTAAGAGGAGGCCCCCCTGCCGCCCCGGTGCCAGGTGCGGATGCGCAGACGCTCCCCCCACTTCAACGGCTCGTCCAGCCGGTACCATACCCGGGCCAGCATCCAGAACGCGTTATATTTATCCAGCATCTCATCCCGGGAGGCATGAAGGGCGCACGCGGCCGCCGTGGCTGCCTCCTGCAAAAATCCCAGTACGCCGGAGGGCCGGCAGTTGTACCAGGGATCGGTCTCCCGCGAGTCCACCCGGTATTCCCGCTCATAGACCGTCATGTCCCGCCCCCTCTCTGCCATGGATGAGCAGCGTATATTTGCAGCAGATATCCTCGATATCGCTGGCGGTCGCGGCCGGAATCCGCATCGCCCCGCCGCAGTCGGCGCACTTCAGGTCCACCGAGCTGTAATTGACCTGAAGGTTCCAGCGGTGGGAACCGCAGGTGCAGGAGATGCCGTCCCGCTGGGCAATGTCCCGGATCTCTGAGAGCACCTCGTGCATCACAAGCTCATCCAGAAAAGCGCCCTTGGCGCCGGCTTCGGCTTCCAGCTTGTCCACCGCTTCCTCCAGCCGCCCCACGGCGGCGAAGACGGCGTCCTCCTCGCCCACATAGCAGCAGTCCAGGCCCGAGCGTGCACAGGAGAAGGCCAGCAGATGCTCGTGCAGAAAGGCGCGCTGGGAGCAGGAGACGCTGTGGTCCGTGCCGCAGAACAGGCAGGGCACCTGCAGATGGGCCCGATCCCCGGCCAGCTCCACCTTCAGGGCCGATTTTCCGCAGGGACAGGGCAGCTCGCTGCCCGCCGCGGCCAGCTGGAACGCGGTGCGCTCGATCACCACGCTCTGACGGCATTCCGGACAAATATAGGCCAGGGTGCGCTTGGCTTGTTCCACCATGGGCTCTCCTCCAACTTTAAATTTGCCGCAGCCTTGCGTCCTCTCCCTGCATCCGGGCAAGCCGCCCGCCGTAGGCAGCGGACACGCGGAGCAAACCCAAACACCTTGACGTCCAAAGCATCCCCTGGGATTGGGATCGATCCCGGCGTCCGGTCTCAAAAAGCCGGCTGCGCATATGCGTTGCTTCTTGTCCACTGAGGGTATTATAGCTCAAAACCCGGTATTTGACCAGCATGTCCGCCCACAAAATACATCCTCATATTTTTCGGGCTTTTCGTTCAAAATAGCATCATCTATTTCTGCGGGAGGACGGATCGATTATGATCACAAAAAAACTGGGCGCTCAGACGATCGCCTTTGCCGCGCCCCCCTCCATCGCCGGGCACGCCAACGTCGTGGGCAAAAAGGAGGGGGACGGTCCCCTGGCCGGCAGCTTCGATCTCATCAATCAGGACGACAGCTTTGGCGAAAAAAGCTGGGAGAAGGCAGAGAGCGCCATGCAGAAGCTGGCTCTGTCCGCCGCGCTGGACAAGGCCAAGCAAAGCGTCAGCGTATTAGACTATATCTTTGCCGGGGACCTGCTGAATCAATGCATCGGCTCCGGCTTCGCCATGCGGGGACAGGACGCGCCCTTTCTGGGACTGTACGGGGCCTGCTCTACCATGGCGGAGAGCCTGTGTATGGCGTCGGCTATGCTGGACGGCGGCTTCGGGGAGTGGGCGGCGGCGCTGACCTCCTCCCACTTCTGCTCCGCCGAGCGGCAGTACCGCACCCCGCTGGAGTACGGCGGACAGCGCACCCCCACCGCCCAGTGGACGGTGACCGGCTCCGGCTGCATCATCCTGGCCCGGGACGGGAACGGCCCCTATGTGACCCACGCCACCATCGGAAAGATCGTGGACAAGGGCATCAAGGACGCCAACAACATGGGGGCGGCCATGGCTCCCGCGGCCTATGAGACCATCAAGGCCCACTTCCAGGACACGGGACGCAGGCCCTCTCAGTACGACCTGATCGTCACCGGAGACCTGGGCAAGCTGGGCAGCGAGATCCTGTTCGACCTGTTCCACAAGGACGGCATGGACCTGAACAACCTGACCGACTGCGGCACCCTGATCTACGATCTGGAGGGTCAGGACGTGCACTGCGGCGGCTCCGGCTGCGGCTGCTCCGCCGTGGTGCTCACCGGGCATCTGCTCAACGGTATGCGCGCCGGGCGCTGGAAAAACATTCTCTTCTGCGGCACGGGCGCTCTGCTCTCCCCCACCTCTACCCAGCAGGGCGAGAGCATCCCCTGCATCTGCCACGCCGCGGCCATCTCCTGCACAAAATAACACCACACCACAGCCGCGGGGCGGCCGGGAGACGGTCTCCCGCGCTCCCCGCCGGAATGAGAAAGGAATCCGTCATGGAACTCTTTTGGGAATACGTCCGCGCGTTCCTCTGCGGCGGGCTGCTCTGCCTCATCGGTCAAATTCTGATCGACAAGACCCCCCTTACCCCCGCCAAGATTCTGGTGACCTATGTGGTCTCCGGCGTCGTTCTGGGGGCGCTTGGCATCTATAAGTATATCGTGGCCTTCGGCGGCGCTGGAGCCACCGTGCCGTTGACCGGCTTTGGCTACCTGCTGGCCAAGGGCGTGGCCAAGGCGGTGGATGAAATGGGCATTCTGGGAGCCCTCACCGGCGGCGTTACCGCCGCCGCAGGCGGCATCACCGCCGCGATCTTCTTCGGCTATCTGGTCGCGCTCATCTTTAAGCCCAAATCCAAGTCGTAAAAAGGAGGCTGCCGGACAAGCGGCGAAGCCGTTTGTTCGGGAAAGCTGCGGCCTGTACGTGCGTGCACGTACAGGCCGGGATGTATGTTTCACGACGTACACGCCGCTGCGAAACAGGGATCGGACTTGATTCCCCCCGCTCCGGCGGAGGGGCGCTGCGAGGCTCTTTCGGCAAGCTGAGCGGCTGCTCCCTATCCCCGATAACGGCGGTAGCCGCTGCCCCCGCGGCAGCGCCTGCGGCGGCCCCGGGTCGCGATGCGGTAAACAAGAAAAACCACCAGACCGATTACGATCAAGGCGAGCAGCAGAACAAGCAGCGTGATCCGGTTTGGGTTCTTCAGCAAATGGACGGGGTTCCAGGAGGGCACGGACACCTTGCGCCCTTCCGGCGCGGCATAGCGGCGGTCCATCGTGCCCATGGACTGGAGGTAGGAGGCCAGGGCGTACCATTCCTTGACCTCCGAGCCGCCGGAAGTATGGATGATGTGCGCCTCCAGGTCGGTGATCTCGTTCCCCTGGGCGTCCTTGGGCGTAACGGTGAGGATGCCGAACGATTTTGCATTCACCGCCCCCAGCATCTGTCCGGAATAGAGTCCGGTGACCACCCGGTAAAGCCGCTCGTCCTCCAGCGCGGCCTCAGAGCCGTCGGGGAGCACCTGGGCGCACGCGGTGACCTTGTTGAAGATCAGCCGGCGCGGATTATAGGTCCAGCGCATGCCCGCCGGATAGAGCTGGGCGGCAGGCATGAGCGGGGTAACGGAAGCGTCCACCTCGAAGACGTCTTTCAGCTCCCGTCCGGTCAGCCATACGGACACCAGCGGGTAGCCCGGCGTACCGTCCGCTCCGGAGCCCAGCGACGAGACGTTGAACGCGTCCGAGGTGGTGATCTCTCCCGCAGCAAAGGAAGCCCGGACAACGCCTGCGGCCACCACTGCAAAGTCCACGGTCCTGTAGTCCTCCCCCTCCGCCTGTTCCACCGCGTAGACATAGGAATCCGCGATCAGGCTGCCCAGGGGGTCCTCCTGCTGCTGCTGCGCGAACCGGCGGATGGGCGTGAACGCGAAGGCGCTCTCACAGAGCACCTGATCAAAGCTCAGGCCGAAACCCGCCAGGTACCCCTCGTCCACCTTCTGCTGAAACCGGCGGGCCATCGCGGTCATGGCGGCGTCTTCTGTCACGGTCTCATCAATGGGGACCAGCCGGAAGTCCAGGGTATCCAGTCCTTCTCCGGTCTTCTCCACCGTCAGCACGCCCAGGTTCCGGGTGTACTCGCCGCAGGAGACGATCAGGGTATCGTTCACCCGGATGGGCTCCTGCGTGGCGGAGTGGGTATGTCCGGAGATGATCACGTCGATGCCGTCCACGGCTTTTGCCAGCTCGTAGTCCTCCCCTTTACCGTCCGTGGTCCCCGAGTGGGACAGGCACACGATATAGTCCGCCGCTTCCTGTGCCTGAATGGTCTCCACCACCCGCTGCGCGGCCTGCGCAAGCGGGGTGAATTCCATGCCGGACATGGGGGCGCATTCATCGGCGTCCACGCCCAGCAATCCAAAGACCGCAACGCGCACCCCGTCCCGTTCCAGCACTACATAGTCTCCGATGCCATAGTTCTCCCAGGCGGCGCGGGTCGCGCCGTCCCCCGCAGGGGGCTTGTAGTTGGCCTGGACGACGGCGGGCAGGCGGTCCCCGCTGTCCACCGCGGCGCCGAGCATCTCCGCCAGGCCGCGGGCGCGGTAGTCGAACTCGTGGTTGCCCAGGGTGGTCACGTCATATCCCATCTGTCCCAACGCCCGCAGTTCCGGGGCGTCGGTGGCGTAGATGGTCTGGAACAGGGAGCCCATGGAGAAATCTCCCGCGTCCAGGGTGACTACCGGGGTTTCCGCCGCGGCGCGCTCCTGCCGGAGCAGCGTGGCCAAGCGGGTATAGCCGCCGTATTCCCCGCCCTCTTCATCCGGGACGGGCAGAAAACGGTCGTGGGTGTCATGGGTGAACAGAATGGTCAGGGCGCCGGCGCCCTGATCCTCCGCCGCCGATGCCGGCGCCAGGACAGCGGCACAAAGCAGCAGGATCAGACACAAAGCGCCCCCCCCGCGGCGCAGAAGCTGTTTCACAGCGGTCCCTCCTATCGTTCCGGGTCACAGGTCTTTTTATAACGTGTGATATCATGGCAGCTGATCAGGCAGGCCTCCCGCCCGCTCCAGCGGATCAGCGATGCGTCCGCCAGACTCCACACATCCAGGACGGGATTATAAAACTCCACCGTGCGGTTCACATCCCTCCGGATGTCCCGGGCCGGACAGTTCCCGCAGGGCGCGTCCCGATGGAGGAAGGCCTGATAGCAGCGCAGCCCCTCCGCTGCCTGCGCCGCTACGGCGCGGGTCTTGGCATTGATAAAGAGCATCTCATAGGTATCCGGGTCGATGACGTAGATCCAGGAATTCTGGTTGTCCAAGGCAATGCGCAGGTCCCGTGCCCGCTCCTCCGCCTGCTGCTGGGAGCGCAGCTTCAGCAGGAATACCGAGAGAAAGCCGGCGATATGGGTGAGCGCATCGATCTGCTCCTGGGTCCAAAGGCGGCTTCCGACGCATTCGTCAAAGCCCACGTAGCCCCGAAACACGCCGTTGTCCCGAATGGCGCACTGGAGCAGGGATTTGACATCCTGCGCTTCCAGGATATCATACTGGCATTTGGGAAGACGGGTCACATCCGGGCAGTAAAACACACCGTGCTCGTCAAAGTTCTCCTCATAGCGCCCGCCCAGATCCCGCTGATACTCGATATGCTGCAGACGGTCGATCTGGGGCTCGACGCCCTCGCTGCACCACTCGAAGGTATTCCGGCAGGCCCGGTTGTCCGGGGTGTTTTCAAAGATATATGTCCGGCTGACGTTGAACCGGCGGCCCACCAGCGCCAGGATATCTTGGACCGTGTTCTCCACATCCCCCGACTCATACAGGCGGCGGAAGGCGTATTGGACCAGCCCATCTTCCGCCGTACCGGGACGCCCGCCGGAATCGATGCGCTCGCCGACGGCCATGAGGGGGGCTCCAGGCTGCTGGAAGCCGGCGTCCTTCTGCGCGCGGTAAAGCTCATAACAGTTCTTTCCACGGCGTTTGGCCCGGTACAAAGCTTGGTCGGCCCGCTGAAACAGCTCCTGGAAGGCGGCGCCGTGCTCCGGTGAAAGGGCCGCCCCCACCGAGCAGGACAGGGACCAGCTGACCAGCTCTTTCTGGAACATCCCCTGAAACGCCTCGATCAAGCGCCCGCAGCGCTCCTCGACCAGCTCCTTGTCCGGGACCCGTTTCAAAAACACCAGAAACTCGTCCCCGCCGATGCGGGAGACGATGTCGTCCGCACGGAAAAGCCCGCGGATCTCCTCCGAGAGCCGGGCGAGGACCGCGTCGCCGAACATATGGCCGTAGCTGTCGTTGACCTGCTTGAAATTATCTACATCGATGATGAGCAGCGCGGCGCGTTCTCCCTCTGCCTCGGATAAATATGCCTCAATCCGGCGGCGTGCGGAATTTTTATTGAGCAGCCTGGTCAGCCCATCCCGCTCCGCCTTGTCCCGCAGGGCCTGATTGGCCCGCTTCTCCCCGTCGATATCCATGACCACGCCCACTACCTTGATGGGGCGCCCGTCCTCCCTCTGCTGGGCGGTGGCACGGATGCGGCACCACAGATAGCGTCCGTCCGCCTTGGCGATGCGCAGCTCCATCTCCTCGTAATGAGCGCCGTCCATCAGGGCGCGCAACGCATCCAGAAACACCGGGGCATCCTCCGGATGGATATGGGACGCCTTGGGGATCGCCTCTCCCACGCCGCCTGTCATGGGCGCGTAACCGAAGCGTTCCTTCCAGTTGGGGGAGTAGCTCACCGTTCCGCCCGCCACATCCCACTCGAAGATGATATCGTTGGTCTGGGCCAGAATGATCTGATGCCGCTCCAGGGAAAGCCGCAGCTCCTCCTGCGCTTTCTTGGTCCGGCTGATGTCCACCAGCACGCAGTAAAGATACTCTACACCATCCGCTTCGGTGACCATACGGCTTTTCTCCAGGACCCAGATGACCTGCCCGTCCTTCCGGACCAGGCGGTATTCCAGTTCCACGCCGCTTCCCAGCGTCAGCTGTTCTCTGGTCCGGCGGCGCACCTCCGCCCGGTCCTCCGGGAGGATCAGCCCGGTCAGGCGGTTCTGGAAGCGCTGTTCCAGCTCCGCCGGCGTATAGCCCACCAGGGCGGAAAAGTTTTCGCTGACCCCCATGAGCGTAAACCACCGGTCATTTCGGCAGCACTGGACGCCGCTCCACAGGCTGCGCAGGGCTGTCTCCCGCTCGCGGGTGTCCTCCGCTTCCGCTGTTTCCGCCTCCCGCCAGACCGCCAGTCCCTTGCGGGAGTGCAGATCATCCACGTCGATACGCAGCAGGGTGGCCTCGTACCAGCGGTAATCGCCGATCATGGCGCTGTAGACCCGATAGCGGTGCCTGTACTTCATCAGCCCCTCGGCAAAAAACTCCTCGCCGCTGTTTTTCAGAAATTCCAGCACCCGGGCGCGGTCGTCCGGATGGACCGCCCTTTGGACCAGATTGCGCATGGACTCCGCAAAGCTCGCCCCGGAGCGCAGCAGCGCAAAATCCGGATTGGGATCGTAGACCATGTGGTAGACCCCCTGATCCAGATCCACCTCTACTACGGTGGCGTTCACATAGCGCAGCAGCGTCAGGTATTTGACCTGGGCGGTCTGCAGCATATCCAGCCCCCCGGCGTGCGGGACGGAGACGTCGTGCGGCGTGAGGGGTCCTCCGCCTGTGGCGGGAGGATCGTCGGTATAGGTGCAGGCCAGCGCCGCAAACGCATCCCGCAGATGCTTGAAGCACTCCAGCAGCTTAGGGGAGAAGCTGCCGCACGCTCCGTTCAAAATCATATTCATGGCCTGCTCATGGGAGCAGGCGTCTTGATAGCCCCGGTCGGTGGTCAGTGCCTCGTAAGCGTCCGCCAGGCCTACCGCCTGCGCCCAGAGTGGGATACGCTCCCCCCGGAGTCCGTCGGGATATCCCTCGCCCTCCCACCGCTCATGGTGATAGCGGCAGATGTCCCAGGCATAACGCAGGTATTCCCGGTCGCCCATGCCGTCCAGCTGCTCCAGCATGCGGCAGCCGATGGCGGAATGGGTCTTCATCACCTCGAATTCCTCCGGCGTCAGCTGGCCCGGCTTGTTGAGGATAGCGTCCGGTATGGCGATCTTGCCGATGTCGTGCAGCGCGGCGGCGGCGGAGATAACGGCGATCTTCCGCCCGTCCAGTTGGTACTCCGGACAGCTGCGCGCCAATTCCTCCAGCAGCAGCTTGGTGAAGCGGCGGATCCGCAGGATATGCCGGCCTGATTTTGCGCCGCGGTATTCGATGATGGAGGACAGCGTGTCTACCATGACCTCGTTGGACTGCCGGAGCGCGTTTGCCTGCTCTTCCGCCAGCTCCTCCAGGCACCGCTTGTAGCGGCTGAGTTCCACCAGATTGCGCACCCGCCGCCGGACGGCGCAGGGTTCAAACGGTTTGACGATAAAATCCGAGGCGCCCAGTTCGAACGCCCGCGCCGCGCGCGCGGCGGAATCCTGAGCTGTGATGACCACCACCGGCGTTTCAGGCAGAACTCGTTTGGCCCTCATCTCGGCGAGCACCGGGAAACCATCCTTGGCCGGCATGAGCAGATCCAGCAGCACCGCCGCGATCCGGGTGTGATTCTCCTCCAGCAGCAGCAGCGCCTGATCGCCGTTTTCCGCTTCCAGCAGATTGTACTCCTCTTGAAACAGTTCCCGCAGAACGGCGCGGTCGGCCTGCTGGTCGTCCACCAGGAGCAGGGTATCTCTCGGCTCCATCAGACGCCGCCTTTCAGCGCGCCGCACAGCGCCCGATAGACCCCGGCCAGCTCGTTGTAGCTGGCCCGCGCTCCTGCTGTGTCTCCGGCGCGCAGCTGCTCCACCATTCTGCAGCAGCACTGACACAGACGCCCCATTCCCAGATTTCCGGAGATGCCCTTGAGCGTGTGAACGGCGATCAGCGCCGTATCCCAATCCGCCCCGTCCAGCGCACGACCCAGTATTCCAAAATTGTCGTCCTCCGGAAACCGCATCAAAAATTTCTCGAGGAGCTCCGTATTGCCCGCCATGCGCCGCAGCGCGTCCGGAAGGTCGATGCCCGCATTCTGCAAAGCGTCCCATCGGTTCTGCTCCATACTCACTCCTCCTTGTCTCCTCTGAAATAGGCATCCAACAGGGCATACAGCGCTTCCGCGTCGATGGGCTTGGCCACATGCTCGTTCATGCCTGCGGCCTTGGCGGCTGCTACGTCTTCCGCAAAGGCGTTGGCTGTCATGGCAAAAATGGGGATACACGCCGCGTCCGGCCTGGGACAGGCACGTATGGCCCGGGCCGCTCCGTGTCCGTCCAGTACCGGCATCTGCACATCCAGCAGGATCATATCATAGGTGCCGGGCGGCGACTGCGCGAACGCCCGTACTGCGGCGCGCCCCTCGGAGACCTGGTCTACCGCAGCGCCGGCAGACTCCAGCAGCGCTGCGGCGATCTCCAGATTCAGCTGGTTGTCTTCCGCCAAAAGGATGCGGCGGCCTGTAAAATCATAGCGGCCGCAGCGCCGGGCCGGTGCTGGGGGCGTTTTGCCATGCCCCGCCGCCTCCCGCAGCGCACGATGGAGATTGGACGGAAACATGGGCTTGGACAGGAAGGCGTTTACACCGGCCGCACGGGCCTGCGGCTCGATGCCGCTCCAATCGTAGGCGGACAGGATGATGATCAGCAGGTCCGGCCCCACCCGCTCACGGATGCGGCGGGCCGTTTCAATCCCGTCCATGCCCGGCATCTGCCAGTCCAGAATACACACGTCATAGTCCGTCCCGTCCGCACAGGCCCACAGAATTTCCTCCACCGCCTCGGCGCCGGAGAGGACCCAGCGTACCGACATGCCCATTCGCTCCAGCAGCAGGGCCGCATGCTCGCAGGTACCCCTGTCGTCATCCGCCACCAGGACCCGCAGATCCTTCCGTTCCCCGGATTCCACCGTGCAGCAGACGCTCTGGTCGGGTTCAAAGGGCAGCTCCACCTGAAAAACGCTGCCCTTGCCCGGGGCGCTCTTCACCCGGATGTTCCCTCCCATCAGGGTGACCAGGTTCCGAACGATCGCCAGCCCAAGGCCGGTGCCCCCCTGCCGCAGGACTCCGGCATGGGGGTCCTGTTCAAAGGGAAGGTACATCCGCTTTTGGAACCCCTCGTCCATGCCGATACCGGTATCGCTGACCGTGAAACACAGCTGACGGTAGACGCCCTGCTGCCCGGTCTGCCCCACCTCCAGCCGGACCCGGCCGCCGGCGGGGGTGAACTTCACCGCATTGGACAGCAGGTTATGCAGGATCTGATTCAATCGGACCTGGTCTCCAATCAGATGCTCCTCGCTCAGATCGCTGGTCAGCGCGAACTGTACGCCGCGGCTGGCGCACTGGCTTTCGTAGACTGCGCCCAGCTCCGTGAGCAGGCGGGCCAGGTTGAAGGGCTCCCGGGTAATGGAAATCTTCCCGCTCTCGATGGCGGACATATCCAGCACATCGTTGATAATGCTCAGAAGGTATTTGGAGGAATAGGCAATTTTGGTCAGGCACTCCTCCGTCTTGGCGCGGTCATCCGGGTCGGCGGCGGCGATGGCCGTCATACCGATGATCGCATTCATGGGCGTACGTATCTCATGGGACATACGGGAAAGAAAATTACGCTTGGCCGCGTTGGCCTGCCGGGCGTTCTCAAGGGCGTCACGCAGCGTCTGCTGGGTCCGGCGCTCCTCGGTCTGATCCTCCAGCTTGGCGATATACCGCTCCACCCCGCCGTCCTGCAGGACCGGGTAGACCTGCAGCAGCATCCACTGCTCCCGCTTCGTCTTCGGGTTCATGATCCGGCATTCCCGCTCCACAGGCTTCTGCAGGACCGTCCCCCGGAAGATCGCTTCCACCATGCGGAAGCTCTCCTGATCGGCGAACATCGCCCGCCGCTTGTCCGGGTCCCGCAGCAGCTCCTCCTCCGTCAGGCCCAATACCCGCTCGGTGTTGCCGCTGAGGAATTCACTCTCCCGCCGCGTTGCGTGATAGATGTATACCACATCGTCGATCGTCTCCGTAAGCAGGCTGAACAGCAGCTCCCGTCCTTCCAGCTCCCGGCTTTTCTTTTGGATCGAACGATAGTACAAAACGGATACCGTTAGGATGAAAAGCGTCATGACCGCCGCCAGGATCACGACCTTTCGGGTGGTATGGTCGCACTCCCGATCCATCTCCCGCACGGCTGCGGTGCTCCACACCATGACGACGTTGGAGTCCTCCATGAACTGGTCATACAGGGGCGCCAGCTCCTCCTCCAGCAGCCGTTTTGCCTTCTGAGCCTCGTATTCCTCATGCTCCAGCAGTTCCTGCTGAAGGACGACGATCTGCTCTGCCGCGTCTTTCAGCACATCCACGTCCTCCGCGGGGCCCAGGTAATGTCCCGCGATGTAATCCAGGCTCTCTTCCAGCTCCGGCATGGCCTCCTCCACCAGAGTACGCACTGCCGCGTAATCCTTCGCTCCCCGGCGAATGGCCAGCCGGTTCATCCCCTGACGCATCAGCGATACTGCATTGGTGGCCCGATTGATGTGCTGGGCGTTGAGATAAGGGTACTCATACAATGCGCTCAGGTCCTGGTTCATGCTGAGGATCGTGGAGGTCGAAAGTACGGCAAACAAAAGCGCCAGCCCGCAGACCAGTACAGGCCACACAATATTGATCCGCTCTCCGCCGTTTTTCCATTTCCTGTTTCTCATGGCGCTTTCCCTCATTAATTGAAACGCTGCAACGGTGTGACAGGCCCGCAAGCCGTATGGATCACTATAATTATACTTCATCCCCCCATTTCCGTCAAATAAAAGCATACTGCGCCGCGCGCCGGTACATTTTTGTAGGTTAGTCAAACATATTGGACGGCGAACTCTGCGGGAGAAAGCCAGTGAAGGGGCCTCATGGGGAAGTTGATGGAGCGGCGGTTGTGGACAGCAAGTTGTTTGGCGAAGTCATCCAGCGAGTAAAAGTTGTGGCAGGAGTAAAACCGTTTCTGGTCCTCCCGGTGGCTGCGTTCCACCTTGCCGTTGTGCCTGGACGTGTAAGGGCGGATGAGCTTATGGCGGGTACCCGGCAGGGCAGCTGTTTGTTCGAATAAAGCAGGCAGATCCCGTTTGCTGTTGGAAAAACGGTTGGTGAACTTAAAACCATTGTCTATCTGGACACATTCCACCCGGATTTTTCTGCGGGCATACCATTTGACCAACTTTTTCAGGAAATCGGCAGAGGAATAAGTGGACTGCTCCGGATAAGCCCCCAGGAAACGCAGACGGGTGAACTCGTCAATAGCCGTATATTGGAACAGGCGAAGCTCCTGGTCTGCAATACACCTGCGGGGCACTACCTTCACATCTACCGGTACCCGTTGCCCTGGGTACGTCATCTGCTCATAGGGCTTTGGCTTGTAGACTGGTTTCTTCTCGGCCTGCGGGAACAGCCCCAGCTTGCGCATGACCCGGAACAAGCTCTCCGGGCGGCGGGTATAGCCCCGCTTCCGCAGACGGTGCCACAGTTCCACCATGCCCAGTTCGGGATTGCGGCGGCGCATATCCCGGATCAGCTTCAGCTCCGCCTCCGTGTGCTGATTGGGATGGCTGTGCGGGCGTCTGGACGGGCAGGCCAGGGACTGCACCGTCCCGTCCCAGCGGGTCTTCCAGAAGCAGATGTACGACCGGCTCCTGTTGTACTTCCGGCCGGCTCGGCTCACACCATATTTTCCCGCGTATTGCATCAGGGATTGCCGATACGCCATGTCTTGTGTTATACGCTTGCTCATGAAGGATATGGCCTCCTCTCGTCAAGTTGTTGTGTGGTAACTCAACTTTATCCGATGAGGCCATTTCCTTCATCCTTTTTATTCGACTGTCCAATATGTATTGTACTCTTACAGCTTAAAATCTCTGGCATTTTGACCATACATTGAAAATAGTTTACCTGCATGATAAAATACATGCAGGTATTCAAAAGCAACAAATTCTTTTTTGTAAAGGAGATCGTTATGAAAGAGCAAATAAAAGGCATAGTACTTGTGCTTTTTGGGATTTTACTCTGTTGTGCAAGCGATGAATTGAACAGCACTATATTTGGAAGTATTGCTGATCTGCCAGTTGCTCTGTTGGGAGTGTTGATCGGTATTGTGGGAGTTTTCTTTGCTTTTAGAAACACGAAAGATAAGTAAGAACCCGTATTCACAACAGGCGATGCAAGCAGTAAAATAAACACATGAAAAGAAGCGATAAAGTGCGGCAGGCGTACCCGAGCGACCTGACAGATGCACAGTGGGCAGTGATAGAACCACTCTATTCCGGGATGCGAACGTATAAGTGGAGCAAGCGGGAATTAACAAACGCAGTGCTGTATTTTGTGAAAACAGGGTGTCAGTGGCGGCACCTGCCGCACGATTTTCCACCCTATTCGACTGTGCACAGTTTCTACCGGCGTGCCCGTCTGAGTGGGCTGTGGGAGAAGATACTGCGGCACTTGGTCAAAATATCCCGGGAGAGAGCCGGGCGCAAAGCGGTGCCAAGCTATGCGATCATTGATTCCCAGAGCGTCAAAACGACCGGCGCGGCAAAGGAACGCGGGATAGACGGTGGAAAAAAACGAAAGGCAGGAAGCGGCACATCGTCGTAGATACATTGGGAAATCTGCTGGCGGTGGTGGTGCATGCCGCAAATATCCACGATACAAAGGCTGGGATCATGCCTGCAAAGCAGGCATGTAAGAGGTATCCATCCATTGAGCGCTTTTGCGCCGATGCGGGATACCGGGGGACTTTTACGTTTGATGCCAGTCAGACTCTGGGGCGTGGTGTTGATATTTCTGAGAAAATCAAGCCTCACGAATGGGAGAAGCTTCCCTGGCGCTGGATCGTGGAACGTACGCTTGCCTGGTTCAATCATTCCCGCCGCCTCAGCAAGGACTATGAGATACTGACCGCTTCTGCCGAAGCAGTCAGTATGATTTCTCATGCCCACACCCTCCTCAATCGCTTGTGAATACAGGTTCTAAAGTAAATCCGTTTGTAGGGGTAGCTTCGGTTTTGAAGCTACCCCTGTTATTTCGACGAAAGGTGCTCTAAATGCACAAATAAGGTAAAAGGGATCCATCGCATTCCATCTTGCAAAGCGGCACGTTTTCTGTTAGAATGTATGAGATTGATGATTTCCGGCCGCACCGCGCTTCGCTCGCGGCGACGGCAAAATTAAGGCATCCCAGCCACAGGAGATGGATACATGAACAAGAAGGAACAGCAAATGCAGCGTGAGCGCCAGGAGGACGTGGTCCTGAACAAGGTCCTTTGGTGGATCGTGGGCGCGGTGGTCCTGGAGTTTCTGCTCCTGCTGCTCAATCGTTTCTACAGTTACTACACCCCCGACGGCATTGCGCTGGCCCAGGCCCTGCGTACGGTATTCACGGTCCTTGGCATCGTGCTGCCGCTCTGCTTCCTTGCACTGCTGGCCTGGTACCGGTCTGCCCGGCGCAGCGGAAAGGGTACCCGTCTTTCTGGTGCGCTGACCCTGATCGCTTTAGCGCTGGCGGTCTGCGCGGTGGTCATCGCGGTGTTCCGCGCCTCCGGCATCCAGTTCCTTTACATCGCCGTCCCGGCGGTGGCGGTTCTGGCGCTGATCTACTACCTCTATCAGCATGAATTTTTCCTGATTGCCGTGCTCAGCGCTCTGGGGATCCTGGCCGTCCATCTGGTGCCCCGGGCCGATCTCTCCGCCCTGATCGCCTATGGTTACGCGGTGGCGCTGGCGGTCATTCTGGCGGCTGCTCTGCTCTTTTCCCGCAAGCTCCAGACCAGCGGCGGCATACTGAAGCTGGGCGGCAAGGAACTTCGCCTGTTCCCCAAAAACGCCAACTACGCCATGCTCTATGTGACGTGTATCGTGGTGGCCGCCGTACTGGTGGCTGCGCTTCTGCTGGGAAGCCTGCCGGTCCTGTACGGCGTGATGGTGGCCTGGCTGCTCATCATGGCGGTCTATTACACGGTGCGCCTGATGTAACCGAATAAGAAAACAAGCGCCGGAGCGTTTCGCTCCGGCGCTTGTTTTCTTATCTGGTCTCTTCCTCGATCGGTACGTAATACTTGTCGCGGTACTGCTGAAAGAGCTGATCGAACTCCCGGTCGGAACCGTGGTGCAGCTCCCGCATGTAAGCGTGGGAATCAATACGGACGATATCGTCCTTGGAGGCGGTCTGCCGTACGATACGCAGGGCCACATTGGAACAATGGTCGGAGATCCGTTCCAGATTGATGAGCAGCTCCAGGAACTGCGTGCCCAGCTCAATGGTGCACTCGCCGTCTTTCAGGCGCTCCACATGCCGGTTTTTCAGATCATCCGCGATCAGGTCCACCACTTCCTCCAGCGGCTCCACCTGGATCGCCAGGTAGCGCTGCCGGGTCTCGTAACACGCCATGGTCTTATCCATGGTCTCGATCACCGCATCGGTGAGCCCGTCCAGCTCCGCCTGGGCCTGAACGGAAAAGGCGATGCCGCGCTCGTGCAGGATCACGGCGCTCTCCGATACGTTCACCGCATAGTCTCCGATCCGTTCAAAGTCGGACAAGGTATGCAGCAGTTCGGAGACTTTCATGCTTTCTTCCGATGTCAGCGCCCGGTCGGTGAGCTTGACCAGATAGTTATCCAGAAGTCCCTCCAGCTTGTCCAGCGCGGTTTCCGTCTCGTTGAGCCGCTCCAGCTTCTTGGCGTCGAAGCGCTTGATGAGCTCCACCGACAGCTTCAGATTGTCCCGTGCGAAATCCCCCATCTGCACCACCGCGTCATGGGCCTTCTCCAGAGCCAGCGACGGAGAGGCGAGAAAGCGGTCGTCCAGTACGGAGAGCTCGCGCTCGTCGGTATCCCCGGGAACCAAATGTTCGACCAGCCTGACCAGCTGCTTATGGAAGGGCAGCAGCAATACCGTACAGCCCAGGTTGAAGCCCAGATGCAGGTTGGCAATGGAACCGCGGTCCATCACGTTCTCCCAGAACGGGAAGTGAAACAGCGCGTTTCCGCCGTAAAGAAGCGCCATAAAAACGATGGTGCCGATGATATTGAACGACAAATGCAGCGCCGCAGTGCGCTTTGCGTTTTTGGAGGCCCCAATGGCCGACAGCAGCGCGGTGATACAGGTGCCGATATTCTGCCCCATGATCAGAGGCATGGCGATGTTGAAGGAGACGATGCCCGTGGTGCTGACCGCCTGGAGGATGCCCACCGAGGCGGACGAGCTCTGGATCAGGGCGGTGACCAGCGCCCCTACCATCACCCCCAGCACCGGGTTGGAAAACGCCACGAAGAGGCTTTGAAACTCCGGCATCGCCTGCAGGGGCGCCACGGCATTCTCCATGGTCTTCATGCCGATGAACAAAAGGCCCAGACCCAGCACGATCTGGCCGATGGTCCGCTTCCGCCCGCCCTTGATGAACATGTAAAACAGGATGCCCACCGCCGCCAGGATCGGCCCCAGAAAAGCCGGCTTGAGCAGCGTCAGCAGAAGGTTGTCGGAGGAGATATCCCCCAGGCTCAGCAGCTGCGCCGTCACGGTGGTGCCGATATTGGCGCCCATGATGATGCCCACCGTCTGACTGAGCTTCATGATCCCGGCGTTGACAAAGCCGACACACATAACCGTGGTGGCCGCCGAACTCTGGATCAGTCCGGTGACCACCGCGCCCAGCAAAACGCCTTTGAAGACATTGCTGGTCAACCGCTCCAGCACATTTTCCAAACGGCCGCTGGAGAGCTTCTCCAGGCCGTCCGTCATCGTTGACATACCGAACAGGAAGGTTGCGATGGCGCCAAGCATGGCGACTACGTCCGCAATACTCATGTTCTTCCCCCAAATCTGACTGCCTTGTCAAATTTCTTCTTTCCCCTGCACATTTCAAACCAAAATAAATTATAGCCGCTGCACGGCGATTCGTAAATGCCCTGGACAGACTTTTTGCAAATTTGACGTTTACCCCAAAAGTCCGCGCAGGATTTCCGTCATTTTTGTCGAGGTTTGGGGAATCGGCCGCCGTCAGCGGCGCTGCCGAATTTCAAAGGAATCCCCGGGTATAAAGACAGGCCCGCCCGGAATAGTCTGTCGATACGGAGGTGTGGCAAGATGTTGACTGCCTGGGTCCTGCTCATGCTGAACAGCCTTTTTTTTACCCTGCGCCTGTCCGGCGGCGGAAGCGGAGGCTCCTTTCCCCGCCCGCTGAAGGCGGAGGAGGAACGCGCCTATCTGGACCGCTTCGCCAAGGGAGATATGGACGCCCGCAATAAGCTGATCGAGCATAATCTGCGTCTGGTGGCGCATATCATCAAAAAATATTATACCCAAAACGGGGATCAGGATGATCTGATCTCCATCGGAACCATCGGTCTGATCAAGGGGATCAACACCTTCAAGCCGGACAAGAATGTGCGCCTTGCCACTTATGCCTCCCGATGTATCGAAAATGAGATCCTGATGCATTTTCGTTCTCAGCGTAAGCTGCAGGGCGAAGTATCCCTATCGGACTCCATTGACGGGGAAGGCGAAGGCAGTTCCCTGTCTCTAATGGATGTCATTTGTGTGGACGATGATATGCTGGAAGAGCTGGACGCCCGCGACGCCTGTCTGAAGGTACGGCAGTGCGTGACGCAGTGTCTGGAAGAACGGGAAGCCAAAATCATTATCCTCCGATACGGCCTGAATGGCCGCCCCCCGCTCACCCAGCGCGAGATCGCCGCCCAGTGCGGGATTTCCCGCTCTTATGTATCGCGCCGGAACTAATGTAAGTGAAACCAGAAAAGCCTTGTGGGACAAGGGTTCCTGGCTTTGCTCGCGGCGGGAGCCGCGCCGCAGCTATTGTAAGTTCTCGTGATTTTTATATAAAAAACTGAGCTGCCATCCATCTAAAATCACAAGGTTGGTCGTCCAAAAAGTAAAATCCGCAGCGTGATGTTCAGATCGCCTTCTTCATGCTATAATGAGGACAAACAGTTGAGACACACAGGAGAGCGAGGCGGTTTTATGGAGCACCCAAACGGCTGTTATGCAGCAACGGTCGCGGCACTCAGCCATATGACCGGCAGGGAGATCGCCGACCAATTAAAGGTGCGGCAGGAGGATCCGTCGGAGCGTGAGTACCGCTCTTGGTGTAATTCCATCCCCATTCTGGTGGATGTGATCCATCGTGCCGGACTGGACGAGCTGACGCTGATCCTGGAATATCAGACTCCCATTGGCAGCCGGATCGACGCTGTGCTGCTGGGAGAAGGGAGAACGACCGGAAAACCGTTGGTGCTGGTCATAGAGCTCAAGCAGTGGAGCGCCATTGAAGAGAATACGGCAGGGCGGGAAAGCAGCGTCTGCATCTGCCTGTCCCGAGCGGAAAACCGCTTTGAGGAACGGCTCCATCCTGTCCAACAGACGCTGACCTACGCCAAGCACCTGCGGATGAACCATAGTAATGTGGCGGATGGGAAGATGGATGTGCGGTGCCGCCAATTCCTTCATAATTTTGAGGATAAGGAGCAGCTCTTCCAGGGCGGTTATCAGGCATATGAGGCGCTGCGGCATGAGACCTACACAAAAGGTGCGGAGGCGCTGCTGGCTGCAGACTTGAACAGCCTGTTTTCCCCTGATCCAAGACCGGACGTGGTGGAGCAGTTTCTTACCGGCGCCTATGTTTTGGGCCAGATTGGCTTTCAGGATTTAGGGAATGTATTGGCAAGAAGAGAAAACGCGGCAATGCTGGACGACCAGATCGAGGTCAACCGCAAGATCTGCAGTATGATCGATCAACTCCACAGTCCGCAGTTCGGCAAGCATCTGCTGATCATCTCGGGCCCGCCGGGGACTGGGAAAACCGTAGTGGGATTGCACGCCATTTACGCCTATTGCCTGAAATACGGCCCTTCATGGCAGAACCGGGGCGGATGCATCTTTGCGCTGCCCAGGAGCCGTACACTCTCCCTGGTCATTGCGGGCGCCTCAGGTGTACCACCCGCCTATCTGGACGCGGTCCCGCCGGGACGGGATCTGGTGGTTGTGGATGAAGCCCATCGGATTGAGCAGTTGGAAGCCACCATGACCAGTCTGTTCCGGAAGGCCAATATGGTGGTGGTGCTGCAGGATGACCGGCAGCGGATCCGGCTGACGGAGGAGGGGACGGTGGAGCATTTCCGGCAGTTTGCCCAGGAGCACGGCATTCCCTGCACCGTCTTTTCCCTGGCATCTCAAAAGCGGGCGGGGTATCTGGGCAGCTATGTCTCTGATTTGGACAAGCTGTTCTATGGCCGGCAGGAGCAGCCTTTGAAGCGGCAATCTGCACTGGAGCTGTGCTGCTGGGATGACCTGAACGATCTGGACAGGCGTCTCCACGGCCTGTTGTCAACGGGCCGTCATGTAAAATGGTATGCGCCCTTTTGCTGGGAATGGACACGTGATACGAAAAACAGGGACATTAAGATTGCGCAGGCGACGGGAGATTTTGAGAAGCCGTGGAATCCATTCCCCAGAGAAGAGCAATACAACTGGTATGCAGGAGAAAAAGAGGAATATCTGGACCAGGTGGGCTGTATCTACACCGCACAGGGATTGGAGTTTGACGATACCGGTGTGATCTGGTGGGACGACCTGCGCTGGGATAAAGACATCCACAATTGGCGCATCGATTTGAGCAGCAACTGGGATACACAGTTCATGGCCGCCATCCGAAACAGCCGGGCCAGCGAGCGGGAGATCGTGGAACTGGTACTGAACACCTATCGGGTGCTGCTTACCCGGGCCAAGGGCAGTGTCCATATCTGGTTCCGGGACCGGGAGACGAGAGAACATGTGAGAAAGGTGATGGGATTTTAAATGGCAGGCAAGAAATATGGGGTCATCCACCTTTCTCTGCTGGCAGAGGATCTGGACACCGGTCACTGCAGCGAAGAACAGAGGACGGTTTTAAAGCACGGGCATGTGATCTACATCTATTATGGGCGGCGGTCGTTTTATGTTGGACAGACAGACCGGTTTTTAACGCGGCACGATGAGCATATGGCGGAAGTGGAAACAGATTACCGGCAGTTCGAGAAAGCAGCGATTCTCTTTGGCCAGTATGTGGATGGAAATTCCCAAAACGACCTGGAGGCGCTGCTGATTACATATCTCACAGCGGATCAGGAGAATTTGCCGCGAAAGGAAAAGCGGGTCTGCCGGAATAGGACCCAGGGCAATCGATTCGTCGATTATCCCTATCGGGAAGATGTGCTGACACAGGTGCTGACGCCGTTCTGGGAACAGGAACTGTACAAAGCCGGGCTGGTGCATCAAAAGTCACTGGATGGTCTGCGCAACAGCATTCTGTTCAAGTATTCTCCCTTTACGGAGCTGTCCGAGGAACAGTCTGCACTGATCCATGAGATAGAAGAGGACCCCAGAAGCGTTCTGATCGAAGGGACGGCGGGAACGGGAAAGACCGTGGTACTGACCAACCTGGCGGCCCGACTTTGCAAACATCATAAATGGAATGTCGGTGTGGTGGTGAAAGCCAACTGGGTCAAGACCGCCCGCAGCATTTTTCGGGCCTATGGTCTTGGGAAAAATATTGAGGTTGGGACCGCTTATCAATTGATCCGGCAAAAGAAGCGCTTCCATATCCTTTTGGTGGATGAGGCCCACCGGCTGCGATGGAACAGCCCCAAACAAAATCATTTGACCACAGGGATTTTTGATTCGAACGATCCCCGAAAGAATGAATTGTTTTTGCTGGGAGAAATGGCGGAGCGACTGGTGCTGTTCTATGACTCCATTCAGGCGATCCGCCCGTCGGATATTCCGTACCGGGATTTCCAGGATTATATTCAGGAAAAGGGTATGGAACGGCGCATGCTCACCAGGCAGTTCCGTGTGCGGATTCAGGACAAGAATGCGACCTACACGGCGGATGATTACATCAATGGGATCTGTTCCTTCCTGCAGATCAAACAGGATGCATTTGATCCCTGTGTATTTCAGAATCCATCCAAGGACGCCTATTTCGGCGTCGTGGATTCCATTCATGAACTGTTTGACTATGTAGATGAACGGCGGCAGTATCATCCGAAAGCCCAGTGCAGGGTGTTGGCCGGGTATGCCCGCCCCTGGGGGAGCCGCTATCAGCCGGGGCATAAGAATTATGCGGAATTTGACTGGGTGGAGGATGAAGAACATCGCTGGAAGTGGAATTCCACTCATGAAAACTGGATCGCATTACCGGGAAGTGAAGATGAGCTCGGGTCGATCCATGCCATACAGGGCGTGGACCTGGATTATGTGGGGGTCGTGATCGCGAAGGATCTGGCCTGTCAAAACGGAAGGGTGTCGGCAGTAAAGGAACACTATTTTGACACCAACGGGACACCGCCGAAAGAGAGCTTTTCCCTGGCGGAACTCAGCGCATATGTGAGGCAGATCTATTATGTGCTCCTGACCAGGGGCATCAGCGGGATCAGGGTCTATTTTGAGGACCCTGCTTTGAAGCGGCATTTTATGGAGGTCGTGGGACGGGCATGAAACAAGAGACGATACAGGCGGTCAATCAATTTCGGGACGAGCGGCACTGGCGGCAATTTCATAACCCCAAAGACCTGGCCATCTCCATCTCCCTGGAGGCGTCGGAGCTATTGGAACTATTTCAATGGAAGACCAATGAGGAGGTCGTAGGGGTCAAGGCTGAACAACTGCAGGAGGAGCTGGCGGACATCCTCATCTATGCTGCTATGCTGGCAGATGATCTGGGATTCGACTTTGACGAGATCGTGATGAAGAAGCTGGAAAAAAACAGCCGGAAATACCCTGTGGAAAAAAGTATCGACCGCAAAGACAAATATACCGAACTGGGATAAAATTTGGATCCCCCGTTTATGTGCTGAAATTTGCAAATAAACGGGGGATTTTCATTGAAATAGCTGCCACTGCCTCACGATTTCAGATCCCCTGTAGCGGGGCCGTCGATGCGCTTGCCGTCCTCCGAAAAGCGGGAGCCGTGGCAGGGGCAATCCCAGGTGTGCTCCTGGGGATTCCACTTCAACGCGCAGCCCAGGTGGGGGCAGCGTCTTGTAGTGGGCGCCAACAGGCTGACCATGGCTTCCCAGCCATTGACAGCCTGTTGGGGGCGGAGGATCGTGCGGGAAGGCGAAAATACTTCTGCAAAAGGATGCTTCTTTCCCTGAACGAGATCGCTTAAAATCATAGCGGATACCATGGAGGAAGTCATTCCCCCACTTGTTGAAACCAGTGGCCACATACGGATCTGATGTGGAAGCGGAGTAAGGGCCAATATAAGGTGCTCCGTCCAGACTCATACAGTCCTGTGTAGCCCAATGGTATTTCTCTATGGCGTGCGGGCAATGCTTTGCGGCAAAGTCCCGCAGCGTCCGCCAGCCGCCCTGCTTTCCAGTGCGGTGGCCGCCGCCCACCAGCAGAATACCTCCGTGGTTGCGGAAGGAGAGGCCATCCTCCGCCTCGTCAATATGCATGCCGTCTACATTTGCGGCATGCTCCAGAGCGATCACATAGGAACGGCGCTGGTATAGCTTCAAAAAATAACTGCCGTGCTTGTTGCGGAAAGGAAAGTGGGTGGCCACGATGATTTTCTTTGCGCGGATCCTGCCCCGGTCAGTGACCGCCGTGGTGCCGGTCAGTTCCCGCACCGGGGTGTGCTCGTAGATGTGCAGGCCCTTGAAAAGGGCGGAGACGAATTTCAATGGGTGGAACTGGGCCTGGTTTGAAAATTTGACGGCGCCTGCCGTGGGAAAGTGGAGGGGCAGGTGGTCGGCAAATTCCGCCCCGCCTCCCAGCCGCTCCAGGGCCCTCAGCTCCGCCTCCAGTGCCTCCCGGTCGTCCAGGGAGTAGACATAGGCGGACTTCTCCTCAAAGTCACAGTCAATATGGCGGCACAGCGCCCGGTAGTTCTGGAGGACCGCCTCGTTGGCGGAGAGATACTGCCGCGCCCGGTCAACGCCAAAGGTCTGGATGAGCTTGTGGTAGATGAGTCCGTGCTGACTGGTCAGCTTGGCGGTGGTGTTCCCGGTTGCCCCGCTGCACAGGGGGTCGGCCGCCTCCGCCAGCACATAGGAGATCCCGGCCTGCTGGAGCATCCACGCGCACAGGATGCCCACTATGCCCTGCCGATGATCCGAATGTCCGTCATCTCGTCGCCCTCGAGCCGCCCGAAGTTCGGACGCGCCCAGGTCTGTTCCCAGAGTGATTTCATACGATTCCTCCCAAAACATACGCTTGGACATAGTGTGGTCGAAATGGAAGAAAGTATGGCCTGGAGGAGCTGTTTCCGGCGTATAGAAGCACCTGGAGGCGCATAGGCTATTTCGGGGTGATGGTGTATGAAAAAACCTTCATGGAAAACATATGCGCTCTGGATTGTGGGCGTGGAGGCAGTAGGGGCGCTTTCCGGCTTTCTCACCCGGGATGGTGCGGAGGTTTACAGTGAAATGATCCGGCAGCCGCCGCTTTCGCCGCCGGCCATCGTCTTTCCCATTGTCTGGAGCATTCTGTTCCTGCTCATGGGCGTCAGCGCCGCCAGAATCTATGCGGCACCGGCATCGCCTGACCGCACCCGGGGGCTGCGGCTCTTTGCAATCCAGCTGGCGTTCAACTTCTTCTGGAGCATCATTTTCTTTAATCTCCAGAACTTCGGCTTTGCATTCCTTTGGCTGGTGGTGCTGTGGGTGCTGATTCTCCGGATGATTTTCACTTTCCGCAAGACTGATTCATTGGCGGCGTGGCTGCAGGTGCCCTACTTCCTGTGGGTGACCTTTGCGGCCTACCTGAATCTGGGCGTGTGGATGCTCAATCGGTAATAGAACGGGACAGCCATCCTTATGACCGGTATGCCCTTTGACGAGCAGCTGGATCAATGAGAAGAGAGCACAGAGGAGCGTAACATGGTCTTGCCATGGTACGCTCCTCTGTGCTTTGTAAAACCGTGTCAACTTATTTGCCAAACAAATCGCTGTGGCTCCCTGTGCGGGTCAGGGTCAAAACCAAGACATCATTCTCCACCCGGTAGACTAGGAGCCAATCCGGAAGGATGTGGCATTCCCGGTGGCCCACCCAGCTGCCGGTGAGGGCATAATCCTTGTTTTTTCCGGCAACGGTTCCCCCGCAGCCAGAAGTGCAACGATGTGCTCCAGCAATTCAATTTTCAAGCCACGCTTGATGGCCAGCTTGTAATCCTTCCGAAATTGCGTGGTGAACTTTACGGCATATTTCGTCTGGCTCATTTCTTTAAGGCATCACCGCACAATTCTCCACGCACGTCTTGGCGGCCGATTTGCCCCACAAATGCGTTGCAAAACCTTGCAATACACAAAGTATTCCTGCGGTTTTGCGCCTTTTTGCGGCACAAATTTTCGCGCCAATCCGCACGCGTTGAATGATGCGGTAATGCCTTAAATCCGCAAACAACTCGTCCATATCGCTGTATCCCATTACAGACGGGTCCTTCGCAATCCTTTCCGCCTCCAGCATAGCGGCAATCGTCTCCTTGTTTGGCTGATTCAAATTGATCTCAAAGGGAATTCCGCCCTCCCGAATGGACTGCCTTACAAAGCGCTATGGTCCATATAGAAAATCTGTGAAATACAGCTTGGACTTAGGATGGGTGCGCTCTATCCTATTGAGCTACTGGCGCATATGCAGAATTTATTCAATTGTGTGACCTCGGCGGCCAAGAACCCGCCAAATGTTAGGAGCACAGCGAACGATTCATAAATAATAAAGGAGGATAGAAAAGCTCGAACTCCATGTTTTATCAGGCAGCATTACGCTTCCGTTTTTTTGAAGCAATGTCTCAGCGAATGCCGATTGCGACGATCAACAAACTTTGCCGGGCCCTGGAGGATCTATATGGAAGGGATCTAAAGACGGAAGCTGCGATTCTTCTCTATTCCCTGATTTCACTGTCTGACATACAACGCCCACAGATGTTTCGGGAAATTCAAGGGGACCTTTCTCTGATGAAAGATTTTGCGGGCGAAGTGCTGACAGATTTGGGGGAGATCCTCGACGAATATCTGTAAACTGTGAAGGTATGTGCCAAGCCGATGGGCTTGGTTTTTTTATACCTAAATTTTAGGACAAGCAAATCCTCTTTCTTGCAAACATAAGAATAGAGAAAGTATGTGAGAGGAGTGATCTGATTGAAAAGGCAAGCGGTACAGGTGCGATATGAGTTCTGTAAGGAAGAGGATGCGAGAGAAATTTTTCTGCGATCCTTTCGACTTTTCCTTACCCGGAGCCTTGCGCAAGAATTTCATAGCGCGGTACAATAGGCTTGATGAATGGCAGCTTATCTCAGGAGGTAGCAAATGTACTTAGAGATAAGCAATCCCATGGACTACCATGCGGCTTTATACATCAGACTATCAAAGGAGGATGAGAGCGAAGGTCCATCTCAGAGCGTCCAGAACCAGGAATCCCTGCTGCGGGAGTTCGTGCAGCAGCATAGGCTGAGTGTCTACGATACCTATGTAGATGACGGCTGGAGCGGCACGAATTTTGACCGCCCCAGCTTCCAGCGGATGATCGCTGACATTGAGGCCAGGAAGGTCAACATGGTCATCACCAAGGACCTCTCCCGCCTGGGCCGCGACTACATCATGACCGGCCACTACATGGAGCGGTACTTCCCGGAGCACCGGGTGCGGTACATCTCCCTGCTGGACGGCATCGACACCGGCGTGGACTCCACCGCCAACGACATCACGCCCTTCCGGGCCATCATGAACGACATGTACGCCAAGGACATCTCCAAGAAGATCAAGAGCGTCAAGCGGGATAAGCAGCGGAAGGGGCAGTTCATCGGCGGAAAGCCGGTGTACGGCTACAAGATGCATCCCACGGAGAAGAACAAGATCGTCATTGACGAGGAAGTGGCTCCCATTGTGCGCCGGGTTTTTGCCTTGGCCCTGAGTGGGATGAGCTGTCGGAACATCGCGGTGCTCCTCAACCAGGAGGGGATACCTACCCCGGCCACCTACGCCAATCTGCCGGTGGCAAGGCCCGGTCCCTACACCGGTCTGTGGAGCAGTGAGCGGATCTCCGACATGCTGCAGAACGAGACCTATATCGGCAATATGGTCCAGGGGCGCAGTGTGAAGATCAGCTATAAGTCCAAGAAGTGCCTGAAACAGGGCCCAGCCAACTGGGTGATCGTAGAGGGGACCCATGAACCTCTGGTGGATGCGGAGACCTTCCGCAAGGTGCGGATGCTGGTCAACAGCCGCAAGCACACCCGGAGCCGGACCTACGACTTCCTGCTCAAGGGACTGATCTTCTGCCACGAGTGCGGTTACCCACTGGCGGTGCTCAACCGGAAAAACGCCATGGGAGAGGATGTGCTGTACTTTGTCTGCCGCACCTACCAGCGCTTTACCAAAGCGGGCGTCTGTTCTTCTCATTCCATCAAAGAGAAGACGGTGACCGATGCAGTAATTGACAAGGTGCGGGAAGTCTGTCGGGCTTACCTGAACCCCGACGAACTGCTGCCCATGGCCCGGGAAGCCGTGGAGAATTCCAGAAAGCAGAGCAGTCTGGAAACGGAGCTCCAGGCCGTCCAATCCAAAATCGACAGCCTCACCGCCAACCTGGACCGGATGTACACCGACCGGCTCAATGGGCTGCTGCCGGAGGAGGATTTTCAGCGGATCTTCAACCGGGCGAAGCTGGATCGCAAACTGCTGGAGGAAAAGCGGCAGGAGCTGGAGCTGCGCAAAAAAAGCTCTGTCCGCCCTGAGGACCGGGCCAAAGAATTGGTTCAAAGATTCATTGAAACCGCCGGGGAGAGCCGGGAACTGCTGGTCAGCCTCATTGAGCGGGTGGAGCTGACCGAGGACAAGGAAGTCATTATCAAATTCCGCTTCGCCCAGCTGGAGGAAACGGAGGAAAGCCAGATATCGCAAGGGATCGCGCCGTTCCATACGGCGTAAATTTTCGGAGTAAATTGCTTGCAGTAGTTGGAGCGCTATGTATCGCGCATTGAAAAAAGGGCCCTGAAAAAGTTGGAGGAGGCCATCGGCGAACGCTGACCTTCGCCCGGAGCAGAAGAGGGCCCCGTATCTGCCCCTGCACACACGGCGCCCTTCTATTGATCCGCACTTCTCGTCCACGGAGGGTATGCGTTCCGATGAGCGCAAGCCATCCGCAGCCTCCAAACGCCCGCGCGCGCTTTTCCAGGTACCCGCTGCCCTCCTGTGCCGGTTGGTTCGCTACCGCGTAAAGAAACACCCCGTCTCGATACCGGAAGAGACGCCGCTGTTCTGAACGCGCGTCACTCCTCACCTGCCGGAAACACAGCCTGCGTTCCACACGCCGGAAGCGGTCTTGTTTCCGGCATCGATGGCTCCGGCTGGTTCGCCCGGGTGCGGATGAAATGCCATTCCGGCACGACCAGTATCACGGTCAGTCCGAATGCAAGCACGTCTGCAGCCGGCGCAGCCCAGAGCATCCCGGTAACGCCAAACACCTGGGACAGGATCACGATGCCAGGCGCCAAAAAAATCACATCCCGTCACATCCCGCGACAGGGATAGTATCGCGGCCTTTGCCGGCGTTCCAATCGCCTGGAGGAAAATACTGCTGGCCTTCTGGATGCAGGTCAGTAAAATTCCGCCCAAAAAGATGTGGAAGCACAGCTCTGCAAATTCGTTATAGAGCGCGCTCTCACTGCCAAACAGTGCGATCACCGCCTGGGGGTACCGTTCGAAGATCAGCATTGCGATTCCCCCTACCGCGATATTGGCCCGAACGACCAGCTGGCAGGCCGCAAAGGCCCGCCTGTAGTCGTCCACACCATAGTTGAGCCGATGTACGGAAAAGACAACCACGATGCCGAACACCTTCATAACGATTCCTATTACGGACAGCGGGATGTCGGCGCCGTACCGGGAGGCAGGTCCGGTAAGAACGATCATGTTGTTCGCCACACTGATGATAATAACAATGGCCATTTGGGTGATAAAGCTGGAAACGCCCAGCTGGCAGAGCTTCCGCGTCAATCCGCCCTCCAGCCGGAAGCTGGATGCGCAAAACCGAACGGATTTGGGACGCCGGAAATACAAGGCGGTCATACTGCAGGAGGCAATCTGGCCCAAAATTGTGGCAATCGCCGCACCCTTCACCCCCATATCCAACCGAAAAATTGCCACCGGGTCCAAAATCAAGTTTATCACCGCGCCTAAAATGGTAGCGGCCATCGAATAGCCAGGCGCGCCATCGGCCCGGATCGTGGCGTTCATGCCGGAGGAAAATACATAAAATGGAATTCCGGGCAGGATAATATGCATATACTCCCGGGCATAGGGATAGCTGGCCTGCGTCACCCCAAACAATCTCAGAATCGGATCGGTAAAGATCCGTCCCACAATCATCAGCAGGATGCCCGCCGCCCCGGTGAGTACGATTCCGTGGCCGACACACTTGTGCGCATGTTCCGTGTCTCCGCTGCCCAAGGACAGGCTCAATTGAGCGGCACAGCCATCCCCCACCAGCAGCGCCAGCGCCAGGGCGATTACGGTAAACGGATACACCACGTTGGTCGCCGCATTGCCCAGGTATCCCACGCTTTGGCCGATAAAAATCTGCTCTACCATGTTGTACAGCGCCGAGACCAGCATCGACAGCACGCAGGGTACCGCAAAGCGCGGCAGCAGCTTGGCAACCGGTTGTTCGGCCAAATCGGAATTGTTGGTTTCTTGCATTGAGATTCCTCCGCTCTTAGGGTAAGCGCAAAAAAGCAGCGTGTTCCACCGCGGCAATGGCTGCCGGCAGATCACACGCTGCTTTTAGCTGGACTTACATCTACATTTTCTTGTCTGGTGCTATTATAACGCAGAGGCCCCGCCGGATGTAAGCAAAATCGTTTCGTCGAATATGCCAATTTTCAGCGGCAGAAACCGCTTGCGGCAGGACGTTTCACTCATGCTCCAGGTCTTGCGGCGCTGTGCCCTCGCCATCCGCCTGTATCGGTCCCACAGCCGCTACGCAGCGGTTGATCGGAGTTCCCAGACGGTGGAACTTTTCCTCATAATCGGTCATCACGCCGCAGATGCCGCCAGCATGCAAATCCCGAGTGACTTCGGAAAGAATGTAGCCTGACCGCGGGAATTGAAACAAGGACCACTCAAAAAGGTCTCGATTATCCGTCTTAAACTGAATCGTCCCCCCTTCCGGAAGCACCTGACGATAGCGCATCAGAAAATCCGGATGCGTCAGCCGACGCTTGGCGTGGCGGTTGGACGGCCATGGATCACAAAAATTGATGTAGATCAGGTCCACTTCACCAGGAGTAAAGTAACTGGACAAATCAGATGCATCTCCATCTACAAAAAACACATTTTTCAAACCCATCGCACATACCCGCTCCATGGCAATGACCATGGCGTCCGGTACCCGTTCCACAGCGATAAAAAGGGCCTGCGGATTGGATGCCGCCGTCTCCGCTGTGAAGCGCCCTTTTCCGCACCCCAGTTCCAAGCGCAGCTCTTCTGCCTGCGGCATAAGAGTACGCCACCTCCCCCGCTGTTCTTCCGGCTCCCGAATCAACACCCCTGCGCAGCGTTCCATCCGCGGTATTAAATTAGGTTTCTTTCTCATCCTCATTCGTCTTGCTCACCTCGCAGCGATTATCATATCAAATTATTTGAACACTTGCAATCCCACGAAATATCGTCTATAATGGAAAATCGATATTACATTGTTGAAGGCAACGGTGAAACAAGCAAAAGTCAAATATCGGTGTGTTGCGCAGTTGGTAGCGCGCCTGCTTTGGGAGTGCGTAGACCCTATCCATTGGCCGCTCGGACATAAGCCCGGAAGCCCTTGGAACACGGGCGGAAGCGGGATTTACTGTGAGCGCCGAAACCGCTGAACAGGCGGCTTTGACCACATGAATGACCACAGACAGAAAAATATTTCAATCGCACGAGATTCGTGTTATAATGGTTCAAAATCAAATATCCGGGTATAGCGCAGTTGGTAGCGCGCTTGATTTGGGAGCGTGAGGCCCAGGTTCGAGCCTCCGTTCTCGGAAAGCCTTGGGGCAGTTGGGCTGACAGTACTTTCCCCCTCGACGGCAACTGGTCAAAAAACGGCGTTGACCACATGTTTGACCACAATTGGAAAATTTCATAACCGGGTGTAGCGCAGTTGGTAGCGCGCTTGCTTTGGGAGGATACGCCCGGGCAGTCCCACAACTTCATATCGGGGTGTTGCGCAGTTGGTAGCGCGCCTGCTTTGGGAGCAGGAGGCCCGGGGTTCGAGTCCCCGCACTCCGACCAAATTTTGCAGAAAAACCGTCTAAACAGGCGGTTTTTCTGCGTTTTTAGTTCTGTTTTTGCAGTTTGGATGATTGCTGTTTTGAAGCGGTTCCTGGGGCGGAAATGCGGTGGACACACGAACGAGGATAGCCGCCGAAACCGGCCAATCCCTAACCCATCCCTAACGGGGATTATTCTGATTTTCTGCTTCTCCATTGTAAATAGTAGGTATTCTGATATAATGAATTATAAATAGACTTAAAAATTAATTGCACAGACGGTAAGAGTTTCTTGCGTGGCTTTTATTCATAACGGTAATGACGAGTTGCCGTTCTAAGGTTGGTGTAAGTATGAGCAAAGAAGTCAGTACCCTATATCATTATTGCAGTTTAGAAACTTTTTATAATATCATGAAAAACCGTAGCATCTGGCTCTCTGATGTAAGCAAGTCCAACGATTCAAATGAATTAGCATGGGCAACTGAACAGTGCAAATTTGCGGTTATCAGTAAATTCTTGGAATACTCTGACCGTATGAAATCGAATAATGATTTCATAAGCACAAGGTTTAGAGACTTCAATAGAATCACAGATCAATTTGGGTCTATAGACACAAAACAAACGCTTAAATCTTGGGTGTTTTGCCTTTCAGAAAAAGGAGACAATCTTGGACAATGGCGCGGGTATGCTGATGATGGCAGGGGCGTTGCCATCGGCTTTGCCAAAGAATACTTTGCTCCTCAGAATCAGTCAGTAGATTTTAAAGAGGACAAAATGTACTATATGTTTGATCGAATTGAGTATGGTGATTTTAAGGTAGAGCAACTTTTAAACCCTTGTGACATAAACATCTTAGCTTCTTCTTGCGATTACGAGGCATTAGAAAGGTGCTTTAAGCGCTTGATGGCATACTCCATTATATTGGCGCCACTTTATAAAAGTGCAACTTTTGAAGAAAAAAAGAATGGCGCATGGTCTTTTTAGCAAATACAAATGCATTAAAGAGAGGGATGATTCCTTCAACAAACTATATGGACAAACCGGAGCCGATGTTTGATATAATTGATTTCGCTTTTGTTCCAAAGAATAACACACTTGTTTCTCATATTGAAGTGGCACTCAAAGACATAAAGCGCGCTATCACCTCTGTAACTATTGGACCAAAATCCGATTTAAGTGTTTTGGACATTCAGTTGTTTTTGATTTCGATTGGTCTATTGCAAAGCACAGATGATGACTCGAGACCGCCGAAAATTCTGTGTAATCGACGTTCCCCGACAGTATGAAAATCTTCGACTGAGTCAAGAATGAGATCAAACATTCAAGACGAAGGAGACGAAGATTATGCAGTCAGTACCACAGGATTT
>NZ_JANGBE010000160.1:0-253 GCF_024462255.1 Flavonifractor sp. DFI.6.63
AATCCTGTGGTACTGACTGCATAATCTTCGTCTCCTTCGTCTTGAATGTTTGATCTCATTCTTGACTCAGTCGAAGATTTTCATACTGTCGGGGAACGTCGATTACACAGAATTTTCGGCGGTCTCGCGTGAACCGAATCGTGGTCATTTCCAGCGGAGAGAAGGAACTCCACCGGGTTTCCCAAACCGTCCACTACCGCGTGGAGTTTTGTGTTCCACCCACCTCTGGTACGGCCAACCGCCTTATCCGCTG
>NZ_JANGBE010000161.1:0-252 GCF_024462255.1 Flavonifractor sp. DFI.6.63
GCGAGTCCAGTGTTCGCTGGGAAAATCGCAGTAGGTAAGAGTCTCCTCAATGCCATCCTCTACCTTCCTGGCAGCCTCCTTCAGTTTCATGGAACGCAGTTCCTCCACCACAGCCTTAGCCTTTTCCGGGCAGCTTTCTTGCTCTCCTGGGCGTGGATGGCCTTGAGCATCTTGGCCACCAGCTTTACCTTGGAGCGAGGCGTGACTGAGAACACATTGCGGTAAAAATGGACGGTACACCGCTGGTATTTG
>NZ_JANGBE010000162.1:0-251 GCF_024462255.1 Flavonifractor sp. DFI.6.63
GTAAACGGGTCCACGAACTCCTTAAGTCCCAGTTGATCCGCCAGCTGGTCCGATTCTAATTGGTTTCGGATATATTCCGCTATTTGCTTTTTGTTCCTTCCTACTGTGTCTACATAATAGCCTCTAGGGCTTGTTTGAAAAATAAAAGTTGCACAACAAACCAAGTTATGCGAAGCTAAGGGCATGAAACGATATGAATTAACAAAAGAACAATGGGAACGAATCAAGCCGCTGCTGCCACGGGAAGAAAC
>NZ_JANGBE010000163.1:0-250 GCF_024462255.1 Flavonifractor sp. DFI.6.63
TAAGTATCCCGCCGAAGTATGGTGTATCTCAGATTATGGGGTATCTGAAAGGAAAGAGCAGTCTGATGATATTCGATCGGCACGCAAATTTAAAGTACAAGTATGGAAATCGCCATTTCTGGGCTAGGGCTTGTTTGAAAAAAGGTGGAGATTGTGCTAAAGCAACAAAACAGCGATGGAGGCAAGATACACAAAGGCCAGGAAGGAAGCATCCGACTTGTCATATCTGGTGGCGATTCTGCGAAACCAC
>NZ_JANGBE010000164.1:0-249 GCF_024462255.1 Flavonifractor sp. DFI.6.63
CTTTCACGATGAAGACCTCCCTGTTATCGTAGTTGTGTGGTCGGCAAACCACTTTTACTTTAACAGGGAGCCTTTTTCTTTTCTACTTTTCTCCTCGCTATAAGCTACTTTTTTACCCCCGGCTTAGGGCTTGTTTGAAAAATAAAAGTTGCACAACAAACCAAGTTATGCGAAGCTAAGGGCATGAAACGATATGAATTAACAAAAGAACAATGGGAACGAATCAAGCCGCTGCTGCCACGGGAAGAA
>NZ_JANGBE010000165.1:0-245 GCF_024462255.1 Flavonifractor sp. DFI.6.63
CAAGTTGGCGGATGTGCTGGGCCACTCCAGCATCGAAACCACGCGCGTCTATCTCCTGACTACCGGGGCCGAGCAAGTGAAGCAGCTCGACCGTCTGGGGTTGGTCTCATAGGCAAATTCAACATTTGGTCCTTTCTCATGGGGCGGATTTGGGGATAAGCGGAGAAACGAGGCAAAAATAAAACGTCTGTTCCCCCATTCAAAGGGGAAACGGACGTGAAAAAGTAAGGCCGCAGAAAATGGAA
>NZ_JANGBE010000166.1:0-245 GCF_024462255.1 Flavonifractor sp. DFI.6.63
ACCCCACGCAAAGTCAATGTCAGCTCCTCCACGGGCCGCGCTCTGGGCCGATGGCTCGGCACAATCGTCTTTACCGTCCTTACTCCTGCCACCTGCTCGCCCTCCCTTATCAACCAAATCAACATTTCGCCGCAAAAGCCGCAGACATCCCGCTGTTTTCGGCTACATATCGTACACAAATTATACCATCCTGATCCTTGAAATGCAAGGCAGTTTCAGGCTTTTGCGTGCAAAAATCCAGGCCG
>NZ_JANGBE010000167.1:0-241 GCF_024462255.1 Flavonifractor sp. DFI.6.63
GTAAACGGGTCCACGAACTCCTTAAGTCCCAGTTGATCCGCCAGCTGGTCCGATTCTAATTGGTTTCGGATATATTCCGCTATTTGCTTTTTGTTCCTTCCTACTGTGTCTACATAATAGCCTCTAGCCCAGAAATGGCGATTTCCATACTTGTACTTTAAATTTGCGTGCCGATCGAATATCATCAGACTGCTCTTTCCTTTCAGATACCCCATAATCTGAGATACACCATACTTCGGCG
>NZ_JANGBE010000168.1:0-224 GCF_024462255.1 Flavonifractor sp. DFI.6.63
TATTGGAAAAAGTCAGGATCAGAGGGAGTGCCGTACTGGCAGACCGGGCATATGGTGCTCGGGCAATTCGGGAATATATCTCAGCGCACGGGGCCAGTTATGTGATCCCGCCGCAAAGCAACGTTTCCGATCCTTGGCCGGTTGACTGGCACCTGTATAAGGAGCGCCATCTGGTGGAGTGTTTTTTCCAGAAAATCAAGTGGTTTCGCAGAATCGCCACCAGA
>NZ_JANGBE010000169.1:0-223 GCF_024462255.1 Flavonifractor sp. DFI.6.63
CCGCAATGTGTTCTCAGTCACGCCTCGCTCCAAGGTAAAGCTGGTGGCCAAGATGCTCAAGGCCATCCACGCCCAGGAGAGCAAGAAAGCTGCCCGGGAAAAGGCTAAGGCTGTGGTGGAGGAACTGCGTTCCATGAAACTGAAGGAGGCTGCCAGGAAGGTAGAGGATGGCATTGAGGAGACTCTTACCTACTGCGATTTTCCCAGCGAACACTGGACTCGC
>NZ_JANGBE010000017.1:0-75830 GCF_024462255.1 Flavonifractor sp. DFI.6.63
CGCCACTGAGCACCGCTCCGGACAATCCAGAGCATCCCGTTGAGCATGGTCCGGTTATCCTTCCGGGGACGGCCCCGCTTCCCCGTTTCTTCCCGTGGCAGCAGCGGCTTGATTCGTTCCCATTGTTCTTTTGTTAATTCATATCGTTTCATGCCCTTAGCTTCGCATAACTTGGTTTGTTGTGCAACTTTTATTTTTCAAACAAGCCCTAAGAAAAAGAAACGTTTTTTTCACTCTGCCCCGGAACCTCCTCGGGCGGCTGCTCCGGCGGCGCGCAGCAGACCGCCGCCCGCCAGCCGTCTCCTCCGTAGGCGCGAAACCGCAGTCCGTCCAGCGTCCCCCCCTGTCCCGGCGCCAGCAGCGGCACGGCGATCGCCCGGGCCGGGCCGGAAAGCCCCGCGCCGGTGCATTTCACCCGCGCTTCCTTCAGGGTCCAGAGGGTATAAAAGCGCTCCCAGCCTCCGCCCTGCCGGACAAACCAGGCGTATTCCTCCGGGGAGAGCACGTGCCGGGGCAGCCCCGTCCTCCGGGGCCGGATGCGCTCCACATCCACCCCCACCGCCGCCGCGCCCGCGCCGCACAGGATCAGTCCGCCGCTGTGGCTGACGTTGAAGCGCAGCTCCGGCCGGGCCGGAAAAAAGGGCTTGCCCCCGCCGTCCCGCGCCAGTGCGGGCAGGCGCTCCAGACCGTATTCCGTTCGCAGCAGCGCTTCCAGCAGCGCATAGGCGTCCCCGGTCCCCAGCCGCAGCACCATGTTCCCCGCCTCCCTTTTTTCTAAGGCATTACCGCATCATTCAACGCGTGCGGATCGGCGCGAAAATTTGTGCCGCAAAAAGGCGCAAAACCGCAGGAATACTTTTTGTATTGCAAGGTTTTGCAACGCATTTGTGGGGCAAATCGGCCGCCAAAATGTGCGTGGGGAATTGTGCGGTGATGCCCTAATTATAGCACAAAAGGAGCCGGGCGTCTCGGCTGGTTCAGGCCGGAGATAACAGATCGTTCTCGCCTGTGCCGGACAGCCGTTGGCAGCTGTGCCGCTCACAGCGGACGCATGCCCTTTTCGGTTCTTACGGCGCCTCAAACGTCCCCAGGAACAGCGGCACGCCCCGCTCCAGATCCACAATTCCGTAGACGAAGGGCCGGTCCAGGATCAGCACCGCAGCCTCTTCTGCCGGCATACTCATCGCCTCCATGACCGCCGCCGTTACGGCAGCGGCCTCCGTCCCCTTCTCGTTGACCTGGATGCGGGTCTTCTGCATCACGCTGCCGATATAGATAGGGCCGTCGGCCGTCCCCATAGCGGAAAAATCAGCGGCATCCGGATCAAACGCCGCCCCCAGCCCCAGCGTGGAGAGCGCGTCGTTCAGCATCCCGCCCCACTCCGCTTCAAATTTGGGCAGGCGCAGGGAAAGGCGCGTCTGCTCCGCCGCCGCGAGCAGGGCGGGCACCGTGCCGCCATCCCAGCCGGACAGATATTCCGTCAGGTCCGTCCCCTCCTTCGGCAGCACCGCCAGAAAGCCCAGCCGCCCGTCGTCATAGGGCAGCACCACGCCGCTCTCCCGCTCCGTTTGGAGGTACCGCTCCTGCCGCACGCCGTTGCCCAGAAATTCGGTCTGCCGCGTTCCTGCGGCGGAGCGGAAGGGGAGCGCGGTGGTTTTGGCCGGATCAAAGGGCGCGGCCCAGGCATTTTTCAGATAAAGGGCGTTGACCAGCAAAAGCACCGCCTGCGCGTCCAGAGGCTGGTCCAGCACGCCGTCGATCAGGCCCATGGTCTGCTCCTTCACCCAGGCGTTGACCTGTTTCACCGTCTCCATGGCGGTCAGGTCGGCCTGATAAAGTCCGGCCCCATACGTGTCGGCGCAGCGGCGGAGAAAGCCGTCGTCCGCCGTCCAGCCCGTACCGATCCACAGTCCGTTTGCGATGTTGCACCGGGTCGTTCCCTCCAGGCCACGGTAATCCTCCATCAGGGCGGCGCAGCTGGCGTTGAGCTCCTCCAGGCTCACGCCGCCCCCCAGCACTTCCAAAAAGGCCTCCAGCGTCTCCCCGGCGGCCCCGTTGGCGGTCATGGACAGGCACAAAAGGGCGGACAGGGGCGAGACGAGGGTGTTTTCCCCCTCCTGCCGCACCTGCGCCAGCAGCGCCGCGCCGAAGGCGCCCAGGGCATAGTCTACCTCCGCCGAAGGGGCGGGGCGCACCGGAGCGGTACCGGCCCCCCCCGGGGGGGGGGGGGGGGGGCCCCCGGCCGGGGTCCCGCCCCCGGGGGGGGGGGGGGTGGGGCCCCGCCCGCCCCCGGCGGCGGCGCAGCCGCCCAGCAGGAGCAGCGCCAGACCCAGGGATAAGAATCGGATCCGCTTCATTCGTTTCTCTCCTTTCCGTCAGCCCGTCTCAAAGGTACCCAGGAACAGGGGCACGCCCCGCTCCAGATCCACGATGCCGTAGACGAAGGGCCGGTCAAAGACCAGCTCCTCCGGGGGCGCCGCGCCTGCGCCGCTCATGCCGATGAAGGTGAAGGAAAAGGCCCGGGTACCCTGTTCATCCACTTCGATCCCGGCCCCGTGCTCTACGGCGCTGATATACAGGGGATTGCCGTGCGCATCCCGCCCCATGGGGGCAAAGTCCGCCGCGTCCGGGTCAAAGGCGTCGGTCAGGCCCATCGCCTGGAGGGCCCCGACCAGGGAGCCGCTCCACATCATCTTGAATTTGGGCAGGCGCAGCGTAAAATACTCCGTCCCGGCCCCGGCGATCAATCCGGCCAGGGCCGCGCCGTCCAGGGTATCCAGGTACTCCCCCAGCGGCGTGCCCTGGCTGGGCATCAGGGCCAGAAACGCCAGCCGGCCGTCCCGGTAGGGCAGCAGCACGCCCTGTTCCGCGTCGGTACCGATATACCGGTCCTCCCGTCCGCCGCTGCTCATCAGATCTACCGTGGCCTCCCCACCGCCCTCCGGATAGAAGGGACGAGCCTCCCAGGTGTCGTCCGGGTCAAATTCCTCCGCCCATTTGCCTTCAAAGTAAACGGCGTTGGCCAGGGCCAGGACGGTGGCGGAGTCGATCTCCTTCAGCGCGTTTTGAATGTGTCCGCCGGTATTCCGCTCGATCCAGGCGTTGATCTGCTTCCGGGTGCCGGGGTTGGAAAAGTCGGCGGCGAAGGCATCGGCCTGATAGGCGCCGGTGCAGCGGCTCAGAAAAGCGTCCTCCACCTGCGCCCCCTCGTCCAGCCAGAGGCCGTCGGCAATGGAAAGCGTGGTCTCCCCTTCCAGCGCGGCGTACTCCGAGAGCAGCGAGGCGCAGTTGGCGTTGAGCGTTTCCAGGCTCCCGTCCCCGGCCAGTACCGCTTCGAACTGCGCCAACGTCCCGCCCGCCGCGCCGTTGGCGGCCATGGACAGGCACAGCGCCGCGCTCAGGGGCGAGACGAAGGTGTTCTCGCCCGCCGTGCGGGTCTGCCGCAGCAGTTCCAGCCCAAAGTCGCCCAGGGCCGTATCCAGCGCCGCGTCGCGGCGGGCCGGAGCCTCCGGGGCCGCCCGGCCGGGCTGGAGCGCCGTGACGCCTGCCGAGCAGGCGCTCAACAGCAGGGCCATCGTCAGTGCAAGAGATAACAGCGTTCGTTTCATTGGCTTCCCTCCCAATCGGATTTGCTTTTTAGACGCTCTTTGGGGTAAAATGTTCCTGCGTCTTAAATACTTCTTAATCCTTTTCCCCCCTTGGGCTTAAATCTGCCGTGCTAAGATAGCGGCAATGAGGTGATCTTTTTGTACACTGTGCTCATCTGCGACGACGATAAGGACATCGTATCCGCTCTGGACATCTACCTGACCAGCGAGGGGTATCGCACGCTCAAGGCCTATGACGGGCTGGAGTGTCTGAAGCTGGTGGAGGAACACGAGGTGCACCTCATTCTCCTGGACGTGATGATGCCGGGTCTGGACGGCATCCGCACCACCGCCAAGCTGCGGGAAAAGCGGAATATCCCCATCATCCTGCTCACCGCGAAAAGTGAGGATTCCGACAAGGTGCTGGGCCTGAATATCGGCGCGGACGACTATGTGACCAAACCCTTCAATCCCATCGAGGTCATCGCCCGGGTCAAAAGCCAGCTGCGCCGGTACACCACCCTGGGCGGCCAGCAGCATGCCGGGGGACCGGCGGTGCTCACCAACGGAGGCATCCGTCTGGACGACACCGCCAAGGCGGTGACGGTGGACGGAGAGACGGTGAGCCTCACGCCCATTGAGTACAACATCCTGCTGCTGCTCATGCAGAATCCGGGACGGGTATACTCCACCGGACAGATCTACGAACTGGTATGGAACGACCCCGCCCTGGGCTCGGAGAACACGGTAGCCGTGCATATCCGCCACCTGCGGGAGAAGCTCGAGATCGACCCGGCAAATCCCCGCTATCTCAAGGTGGTGTGGGGGCTGGGCTATAAGATGGAGAAGCTGTGACGCCTTTCCCCCATATCCGCCCCTTGACAAGGAGACGTGATCTCATGAAAAAACAGCTGCGCACCCATCCCGCCCTCAAAGCCTTGGCCGTGATCCTGGCCCTTGTGCTGGGGGCAGGCGGCTTCTGGGCCAGCCTGTTCACCCTGAGCCAGTGGGACGATATTTGGACCGGAACGGGGTATTACGAGAGCAGCAATTGCTACTCCAATTTGTATCACCGCCTCGCTCAGGTGGGGGAGCTGGCCCGGCTGATGCAGAACCGCACCTGGGACGGCTCCCTGTCCTATCTGGACCAGCAGCGGCTGGAGGCTCTGCAGGAGGCGCTCTCCCCGGAACAGACCAATTTCCGTTTCCGTCTGGTGGACAACGCCACCGGCGAGCCGGTGTACGGCAATCTGCCCGGCGGCCAGACGATGGAGGGGGCCGTCTACCGGGTCCTGTCCGATTCCCTGGAACTGCAGCGCTACAACGGCGGGCATGAGGACGACTACCAAACCTGGGATCAGGAGATGGACTATTATCGGCTGCATATCATCCAGAGCGACGGGAGCACGCTGCTCTGCCTTCCGGAGGAGGAATCCGTGGCCAACCAATACGGCTGGCTTTTCAACGGAAGCAGCTGGGATTACGATGAGGGACTGGACCGCCGGGTCCTCTCCCGTGTGCTGGCGGTGGAATACGGCGTAACCAACCCCCAGACCGTGACGGATGAGTTTACCGAGGGCGCGCAGGACTACCTGGAGTACGCCCAATACCTGCCCGGCGTGGCCCTTCTGTCCTTGGCGCTGGATGTGCTGACCGTCCTGCTGGTGGTGTTCCTCTGCCTGGGCGCCGGCCGGCGGCGGGACCGGGAGGGCGTGCTTCTCAACCACTTTGACCGCATCCCGCTGGACCTGCTGATCTTTCTGGAGTTCTGGGCCCTGGCGGCCCTGTTTGCGCTCGGGGATTCCATGGCCTTGGCCCTGAATTCCGGTATGCCGAATTTGGAAACGGCGGTGGGGCTGGGCGTGCTCTCCCTGGGCATCAGCGGATGCCTGCTGGCCTTTCTGCTCACCCTGGCTACCCGCATCAAAACGCGCACCGTCTTCTCCAACACCCTGACCTGGCTGCTGTGCCGGTCCATCGGCCGGCTCTGCCGGGCGCTCGGCCGCTCCTGGCCGCTGACCTGGCGGGTGGTCGTGCTCTTCCTGCTCTATCTGCTGGGGAGCGTCCTGACTGCGCTGACGGTTTTCCTGATCCCCGTGTATCAGGGGCTGGCGCTCTACTTCCTTTGCCGCTGGACCATCCAGTGGCGGCGTGTGCGGGAGGGCGCGGCGCGCATCGTGGGGGGCGACCCCAGCTGCAAGATCGATACCGGCGGCAAGATGTATCCCGACCTGCGGGAGCATGCCGAACAGCTCAACGATCTGGGCGGCGCCATCCGCACCGCTGTGGACCGGCAGCTCAAGAGCGAGCGT
This sequence comes from Flavonifractor sp. DFI.6.63, assembly GCF_024462255.1. Classification (NCBI taxonomy): domain Bacteria; kingdom Bacillati; phylum Bacillota; class Clostridia; order Eubacteriales; family Oscillospiraceae; genus Flavonifractor; species Flavonifractor sp. DFI.6.63. The sequence continues at coordinate 5,900 of NZ_JANGBE010000017.1, forward strand.
TTTAAGGCGGAACTCATCACCAACGTCTCCCACGACCTCAAAACTCCGCTCACCTCCATCATCAACTATGTGGACCTGCTGAAAAAAGAGGAGATCCAGAATCCCAGGGCAGCCGAGTATATCGAGGTGCTGGACCGGAAGAGCCAGCGGCTGAAAAAGCTCACCGAGGACCTGGTGGAGGCCTCCAAGGCGTCCACCGGAAACCTGGCGGTGAACCGGGAACGGCTGGGCATGGTGCAGCTGGTGCAGCAGGCCATCGGGGAGTTCGAGGAAAAGTTTGCCCAGCGCGGCCTGCAGCTGATCTCCTCCTTCCCTGCGGAGGAGGCCTACATTCAGGCCGACGGGCGGCATCTGTGGCGCATCATCGACAACCTGCTCTCCAACTGCAACAAGTACGCCATGGAGGGCACCCGGGTCTATCTGGACGTGATGAAGTGGGACGGAACGGTGACCCTGTCGGTGAAAAACATTTCCCAGCAGCAGCTCAATATCCCCGCCGAGCAGCTGATGGAACGTTTTGTGCGGGGGGAGGAATCCCGCAGTACCGAGGGCTCCGGTCTGGGTCTGTCCATCGCCCGCAGCCTGACGGAGCTTCAGGGCGGCGTCTTCCGTCTGGATATCGACGGGGACCTGTTCAAGGCCGCCCTCTCCTTCCCGGAGGATTGCAGTCCGCCTGCATAAAACGCATGACTTTGCTCCGGCCCGGGATACTAAGCCTATCCCAGGCCGGAGCTTTTGCCGCTGCTCCGCAAAAAGCGCTCCGGCAAACGGGCAACGACGATTACCAGTAAGGAGTAGGTTATGTACGACATCATTATCGTGGGCGGCGGCCCGGCCGGCCTGACGGCGGCACTGTACGCCAAACGGGCCGGCTTTTCCACCCTGCTGTTGGAGGGCGGAGTTCTGGGCGGTCAGGCGGCCACCACACCCGACATCGAAAACTGGCCGGGCACCCGCCATATCTCGGGCAGCGACTTCGCCGCCAATCTCTACGAGCAGTCCAGGGCGCTGGGGGCCGAGCTCCGATTGGAGGCCGCCACGGCGCTGGAGGCGGAAGGCGCGCTGCGCCGGGTGTCCACTTCCGCCGGGCGCTACGAGGCCCGCTGCGTCATCCTCGCCAACGGCGTCAAGCGCCGGAAGCTGGGCGTGCCCGGGGAGGAGCGGCTGGCGGGCCGGGGGGTGAGCTATTGCGCCACCTGCGACGGAAACTTTTTCCGGGGCAAGGAGGTGGCCGTGGTAGGCGGCGGCAACACCGCGCTGGAGGACGCCCTCTATCTGGCCGCCCTGTGTCCCAAGGTCCATCTCATCCACCGGCGGGAACGCTTCACGGGCGACGCGCATCTGGTGGACAGTGTGCGGGATGTGGCCAATATCCGCCGCTGCATGGATACCCGCGTGCTGGAGATCCAGGGGGAGGCGTCGGTGTCCGCCCTGCGTCTGGAGGGCCCCCGCGGGGCGCATATTCTCCCCGTCTCCGGTGTGTTTGCCGCCGTGGGCCTCATCCCCGACAACGAGGCCTTCGCCCCGCCCCTGGAGCTGGACGCATACGGCTATCTCCAGGCCGGCTGCGACTGCCGCACGCCGCTGCCCGGGGTCTTCGCCGCGGGGGATACCCGTTCCAAGCAGCTGCGCCAGCTGGTCACCGCCGCGGCCGACGGCGCCACCGCCGCCTTTCAGGCGGGGCTGTATCTCCATGAGATGCAGCCTGTGTAGCGGCTGTCGAAAAAGCGGCTTCGCCACGTACCTGCCGCGGCGGAACACGGCCGAACCCTGTGAAGGGTTTTCGGCAAACAGAACGGACGGGAGCGCCGCTTTGGCGCTCCCGTCCGTGATTTGTTTCCGCCGCAAGCGTATACGGCGCTTCCTTGCACCTGTTTTCCGTTTTGCGCGGGCGGGTCAGTCGAGAAACTGGATGCCGCCGCCCAACACACCGTCCCCGATGTAGACGCTCAGGGTGGCGTCCAGGGCGCCCTCCCAGCAATGCTCGTAGTCCGGAAATTCCGCGCGCAGGCGGGCGGAGAACTCCGCCATCTCCTCCGGCGCGCCTCCGTTGGCCACGCCCAGGTTATACCGCCGCTTCCGCCCGTTCAGGTGCTTGTGCATCAGCTCGATGATCTTGTCCTGCACCTGCCGCCGTCCCCGTACTTTGGCGATGCTCTGGAGCTGCCCGTCCTGGGAGAAGGTGATGATGGGCTTGATCTTGAGCATGGTACCCGCCATGGCGGTGATCTTCCCGATGCGCCCTCCCTTGTACAGATACTCCAGCGTGTCCACAGAAAAGAACGGAAACGTGTTGGCGATGATGTGGGGGGCCCGCACCTTCACCAGCGTCTCCCAGTCCAGCCCGGCCTGAATCTCCTCCCAGAGCTGGAGCACCGTGATGCCCATCCCCAGCGCGCCGCTCTTGGAGTCGAAGACCGCCACCTCCAGGTCCTCCCGCTGTTCCCCCTGTATGCGCACCATATTATAGGTACCCGACAATCCGGAGGAGAGCATGAGGGCGACGACCTTTTCGTACCCATCGGCGCGGATCTGGTCAAAGGCATCGCTGACCACGCCGCCCTCCGGCAGCGAGGTCCTGGGCACTTCTCCCCGGTGGAGCCGGTCGTAGATATCTCCGGCGAAAATGTCCACGCCGTCGGAATAATCCCCGTCGCCGCACAGGATCTTCAGGGGCACCACATAGATGGGTTTTCCCGCACGCATCGCGGGGGGCAGGTCGGCGGTAGAGTCGGTCAGCAGCGCGATCTTGTGGGGGTTTGACAAGACAATCATCCTACTCTATAATTGAAGTGACGTCACATAACGCCGTTATGCTGTTATTATATCGGTCTTCCGCGGCTGCGTCAAGGGGAGGGGAGGAAAGAAACATGGACTATCGTCAGCGGCGGAAAGAGCAGGCCCGCCAAACGGAGCAGGCCATCTTGCAGGCCGCCTTGGCTCTTGCCCGGGAACACAGTTTTGACAAGGTCTCCGTCCGGGACATCTGCCAGCGCTCCGGCATCACTACCGGGGCCTTTTACCATCATTTCCGTTCCAAGGAGGACCTGCTCTCCCGGGGCTTTGCCCCGCTGGACCTCTACATGGAACAGGCGCTGGCCGGGCACGGGGCCGATGCGCCGCCGGAGCAGCTCTGGCGCATTCTGTCCAGCTATGCCGCCTTTATTGAGGCTCTGGGCTGGGAGTTGGTGGCCCGCTATTACCAGCGCCGTCTGGACAGCCCGGACGACGCCTCCTCCATGGACCCTACCCGCTACACCCTGCGCGCCATGCTGGATTGCCTGCACCAGGCCGAGGCTCAGGGCATCCTGCTGCCGGGGCAGTCGGTGGAGTGGACGGCGGATTTTTTCTTCCGCCACTTCCGGGGTGTGGTGGTGGACTGGGTGCTTCACCGGGGTTCCTATTCATTACTACCCAGGCTGGAGCAGGATTACGCTCTGTTTCAGAACATTTTTCAGGTATGACGAACGCCCCCCGGGCCGGTTGGCCCGGGGGGCCCGCCCTTTCACCAGCGATTTTCCACCCGCTCGGCAAATCCCATCAGATCCCGCACCTCCAGCACCGTGCCGTCGTCCAGCACCGCCCGCCCGGTGAAGGCCCCGAAGACCTGATGCTGGTCGGATTGGATCACCAGGGCGCCGGTGCGGGCCGCGCGGTCCAGCACGGGGAGAAAGTCCATCGCAAAGCGCCCGTCGTCGCTGGTAACGCTCCAGGGCGCCAGATAGTCCGGCTTTCCGCCCCGGTCCGGGATGTGGAAGGCCGCCTGGTCGAGCTTGTGGAGCCTGCCATTGTAAAACAGGGCGTTTTCACTGGCGGCGGAGGTGTCCCCAAAGCCATACCCGATATTGAAGCCGAAGGGCACGCCGCCCGCCAGCCCGGAGGCAGAGCCCCAGTACCAGGTATTGTGATAGGTCCAGACCCCCCGGCCCCAGTCCAGCGTACCAAAACTGTTGGAAGGGTCGAAGCGATAGACGCGCTTCCCCAGGGCCACCGTACCGGAGGCCCGCATGCAGTTGATCTTTTGGTTGTAGTAGAAGTGCCCCGGCTTGGCAAAGGGCGTACAGATAACGATGGACTCCTCCGGCGCCTGGGTCAGCGCCACGCGGGCGTCCAGCGCCGCACCCGCCCGGAAGGCGTCCATATGTGCGGTGAGGGTACGTGTTTCCCCATCGTTTTGGAAGAGGAGCCCATACCCCCGCCCGACGCTGACCGTATTCCCCCGCTCGGAGGTTTCCGGCAGGCCGGTGCGCCCCATGGGAAGGGCGCGCATGGGGCTTTTCGTCACCTGCCAGCCCTCGCGGAAATCCAGCAGAGAGATGGAGTCCAGCCCCATATAGGAATTGTCCGCGATGGTCAGGGCCAGGGCAAAGCCCTCCCCCATCACCAGATAGTAGTCCCACTCCTTCCGCCGGGTCCTGCCGCCCCGGACCGCGCTGCGGTCGTACGCCGGCAGCAGCCGCCGGGCCCAGCCGGGCTCGGTCAGGTTCCCCTGCGCGTCCAGCAGGGGGATGGGCCGGGTGATCTCATGCTGCATTCCGATCCCTCCTCACGGCTTGTTTCCTCGCTTTGATTATAATCCCTCCCGGACGGACAGGCAAGTTTTCCCTCCCCTTTACATACTCATTTGTGAAGAAGGAGGTGAGTCTCATGTCCCGACTGCTTTGCCGGCAGCGGGTGCGGGAAGTGCTGCTGGGCGCGGCCCTGCTGTGTGCCACGCTGGCGCTGCTGCTCTATCCCAGCGACGCCATACAGGCCGCCAAAGACGGGCTGCTGCTGTGCTATAACGTCATCATTCCCTCCCTGTTCCCCTTTTTCGTTCTCTCCTCTCTGGTGGTGGAGCTGGGCCTGGCGGGCTATCTGGGGCGGCTGCTGGAGGGGATCATGCGCCCGGTGTTCAACGTCAGCGGCGCCTGCGCCTGCGCCTTTGCCCTGGGCTTCATCGGAGGCTATCCCGTAGGGGCCAAAACGGCCATCCGCCTCTACGAGACGGGGATGTGTACCAAGACGGAGGCCGAACGGCTGCTCGCCTTCTGCAATAACTCCGGTCCCGCCTTCATCCTCGGCGTGGTGGGCGCCGGGGTGTTCGCCAGCAGCCGGGTGGGCGTGCTGCTCTATCTGGCTCATGCCGCCGCCTCGGTCTGCATCGGCGTGCTTTTCCGCTTCTATAAAGCAGGCCCCCGCAGCGCCGCCGGGGAGATGCGCCCCCAGCCCCGGTTCGAGGCCCGGCGCTTTACCGCAGCCTTTACCGGCTCCATCCAGAATTCCTTTCGGTCCACCCTGAACATCTGCGCCTTTGTGGTCTTCTTCACCGTAGCCATCAAGCTGCTCTTTCTCTCCGGTTTCCTTCCGGCGCTGGCCCGTGTGCTGGGGGGCGTCCTGGCTCCTCTGGGCATGACCCAGGCCTGGACCGAGCGGCTGCTCACCGGCCTTATCGAGATCTCTTCCGGCGTATGGACCCTGTCTGGGGACGGCACCATGGCCGGACGCATGTCCATGGCGGCCTTTATGCTCGGGTGGGCAGGCTTTTCCGTGCACTGTCAGGTGCTCTCCTTCCTTGGGGGCAGCGGTCTTTCGGTGAAGACCTATCTGATCGGCAAGCTGCTCCACGGCGGGCTCTCCGCCCTGTTCGTCTCCGGGCTGGTGCGCCTGTTTCCCCTCCGCGCCCCCGTCTCCGACTATCTGGCCGAACAGGTGGCCGGCATTGCCGCCCTGGAGTTCCACACCGCCCTGACCATCTCTACCGTATGCGCCTGGGTCCTCTTCCTCTTTTTCCTGTTTGTGGCCTGCGCCGCCGCGCGAAAAGGCCTTGGCAAGCGGCGCCGGCCTGTGTTATAATCCTCTTGAACGAAAGGGAGGGCGCGCCATGCTGTTTCAAAAGGACATCGAGCCCCGCTGCACCTATTGCAGCCGCGGCACCCGGCTGGATGAAGAGAAGATTCTCTGCCCCAAGCGGGGATTGGTCTCCCCCGGTGAACACTGCCGCAGCTTCCGATATGACCCGCTCAAGCGGGTGCCTCCCGTTCCGGCCGCCCCAGATTTCAGCCGGCTGCGGGACGAGGATTTTTCCCTGTAAAAATCAACGCGGCCCCGGGCAAAAGGCCCGGGGCCGCGTTGATTACAGATCGCGCACCAACCGGACGGCCACGCCCACAATACGGGCCGCTCCGGTGCCAAAATCGCGGAGGGGGATGATCCGGGGCTCATAGGCGGGATTCTCCGGCTGGAGGATCGCCATATCCCTCTGCACCCGCAGACGCTTGAGCGTGGCGTCCGCTCCGTCCAGCAGGCAGGCCACGATCTGGCCGTTTTCCGCGCTCTCCTGCCGCCGCAGCAGCACCAGGTCTCCGTCGCGGATACCGGCGTTGATCATGCTGTCTCCCGTGACCCGCAGATAGAAATACTCCTCCGGCTGGGCCACATCGGCGGCGGCATAACCCTCGATGTCCTCCACCGCCAGGATCGGGGCGCCCGCACGGATGACGCCCAGGATGGGGATCGTGTGCTCCCGCGTTCCCCAAGCGGCCTCCTCCGGCGCTCCCCGCCGCCGGGGCACGCTGTAGCCCTGAAGCCACAGGGGGTCCACGCCCAGCGTCATGGCGATGGCCGTGGCGGTGCTCACCTTGGGCTCCCGCCGGCCCAGCACATAGCGGTTCAAGGTCTGGGGCGTCATATGCAGCCGTTCTCCCAGCTGCTCATAGGTATCGCCCCGCTCCTCCATCAGCTCCCGCAGCCGGGCGCCGAAGGTGCTCTCCAGCTCCATGGACGCTCCCCCTCTTGTCCCATTTTTGGGACCATCCTATCACGTTTTATCACCATTTGCAATATAAATTTCAAAAATTTCATTGACAAATATCTCCGAACGGTGTTATTATACTCCCGTAATCGAACGTAAGTTCTATATTTGGCGTAGCGCATTTCTTTTTTGTGCTTTTATCACCATTCGGAGATGTCAGGGCATAAAAAATGCCCCGCCGGTTGGCGAGACATTTTGGTGGAGGAGGGTGGATTCGAACCACCGAAGCTATCGCAACAGATTTACAGTCTGCCCCCTTTGGCCACTCGGGAACTCCTCCATATGAACTTGTGGAGCTGGTGGACGGACTCGAACCCCCGACCTGCTGATTACAAATCAGCTGCTCTACCAACTGAGCTACACCAGCATACCAGCTCGTCCACAGCAGATGTTAGTTTAACAGATGGGAGGTATCTTGTCAAGGAAAACTTGCGCGCTTTTTGACAGAAATTTAGAGGAGGGTACTTTGCTTCGGCCAACGGTCTGGACGGATCCGCTGCGGGACATGCAGCGCCTGCCGCCGTGCGGCCGCTGCCCGGTCTGCGGGGCGGAGCTCTATGGGGAGGAAGCGGGACGCTGTCCCCAGTGCCGGCGGCCAAACGGGAACGAGGAACAACAGGAGGATACACAAAAGCCATGACTTTATTGGAATTATCGGTGGACTACCGCGCCAGCGCCGCGGCCCTGCGGGAGCGCACGGCCCTGCTGGAGCAGCAGCTGGAGCAGAGCCGGGACGAAGCGGAGCGTCTGATGCTCACAGACCGCATCCGCACGCTGGGCATCATGTGGCGGGAGACCAGGGACCTGGCCGTCCTGTGCGAACATTACTATGACAGGGGGTACCGGCGCAATGCCAGATACACGCTATAGAAAGGGCGGCGCCTACGCCGCCGATATGGCGGTCTACGCCCGGGCCATGGCGTCCGACAATTCCGCCCAGATGAGCCGGGTCAAGCGCAATCTGCTGCGGGCCCTGCGGGAGGATGTGACGCCCCGCCAGCGGGAGATGCTGCTGCTCTATTACGGCGAGCAGCTGAACATGCGTCAGATCGGGACCCGGCTGGGGGTGGACAAGTCCACCGTCTCCCGCACCATCAAGCGGGGGGAGCGCAGGCTCCAGCGCTGCCTGCGCTATGGGGCCGAGGCCTTTTTGGCGGCCGACTGACCGGGTGCGCGCAGCGGGCCGCCTCCCGCCCGGACAGCTCCCCCCTGCCGGAGCGGCGGAATACCGTTTGCCCCTTTTTTCGGGCGGCGTGTACGTCGTAAAGCGGCCCGTCCGGACCGTAAGTGCGCGCAGCGGGCCGCAGCTTTCCCGAAACAGCGGCTTCGCCGCTTTGGGCGCTGTCCTGTGCGCTCCGCCCATGGGCGGAGCGCATTTGCTTATACCCCGGCGAAGAACCCCCGGTTAAAGGCTACGGCGGCACTGTCGGGCTGGACCGCCCCCGCCCGCTCATTGTATTCCGCCGCCAGCGCCCGATCCCCCAGGTGGTAGTGGCACACGCACAGCTGCAGCAGCGGGATATAGTCCCGGCAGCCGGGCTGTTTAAAGCCGCCGGGCTCCCCCCAGTCCGGGGCGTCCAGCGCCCGTCCGTACCAGTAGGCGGCGCTGAGCCAGTCCTCCCTTCGGAAGAAAAAACGTCCCAGTTCACAGCATGCTTCCGGCCTGGGCGGCCCGTACCACAGGCCCCGGACCAGGGCGGAAAAGGCGTCTTCCTCCCGCCCCAGCCGCTCATAGCAGCCCGCCAGATCCAGGCATGCCTGAAGCGCGTTTTCCACCCAGCCGCGGCCATCCGATAAAAACAGCTCCAGTTGGGCGGCGGCTTCCTCCTCCCGGCCGTGGGCGGACAGTTCCCGCGCATAGTAAAACCGCGCCCTGGGCGAGAGCGCCTTCCCCGCCGCTAACAGTCCCTCATAGATACGCAGGTTCCGGTCCGGATCGCCGGGGCCGGTCTTGCGGTGGCTCACCGCCGCCGTCCAGTGGGCCACCCGTCCTGTGGGGGCGATGACCTCGTGAACCTCTCCCTCCCACCGCAGGCCCGCTTCCCGGCGGACAAGGCGCTCCCGCTCACAGGTAAAGGCGGGCGCGCCTGTGCCGTCAAAGGCCGTGTGATAGGGCATCATCACCACATCTACCGCCGGGTCCAGACCCGCCTTTTCCCGGCGGAAGCGCTCCCGGTCGGCCTCCTCCAGCACGTCGTCGGCGTCCAGCCACATCAGATAGTCCATCGTCCCCTGGTCAAAGGCAAAATTGCGGGCAGCGGCAAAGTCGTCCCGCCAGGTGAAGTCGTATACCCGGTGCGTATAGCGCAGGGCTGCCGCCCTGGTGGCGTCGCTGCTGCCGGTATCCACGATGACGATCTCGTCCACCAGATCCTGCACGGAATCCAGGCAGCGGGGCAGGTTGCGTTCCTCATTTTTTACGATCATACACAAACTGATGCTCGGCATACACAGACTCCTTTCCTCTCGGTACAACGGCGGCCCGGTTTACCCGGGCCGCCGTTCCTCCGTATCGCCTCAGGCCACGGAGAAGGACACGTCGTCGAGGTCCATGCTCTGTCCGCCCTCCGCGGTCACGGTAAATTCGATCCTCGCCCGGACCGTTCCCGCCGGTGCGGCGGACGTGATCCCCTGATAGTGGGCGAACACCCGGTTGCTGTTGACCATATCCTGCTGCCGCACCTGGATCAGCAGGGCCTGGGTGGGCTGGTCTTGGGCGTTCAGATAGAGTACTCTGGCCGTGACGCCTACCTGGCTGCCCTCTCCCCTTGCGAAGAAGGACAGCTGATGGAAGCATCCGGCCTCCACAGCTATCTCCTGGAAAAGGACAGCCTCATCCGCCAGGTTGACCGCCCAATTTCCGGAGTGCACCCGTCCCTGCAGGCCGACTCTGGACACCAGGCTGTCGTCATTTGCCGTCCAGCCGGTCGGGACGCTGCCCGTAAAGGCCTCCATGCCGCCATTTACGGCCATCTCTCCTCTGGAGCGGCACGCGCAGGTACAGGTGCCCGTCGGGCCGGTCGGACCCGTTGGGCCAGTGGGGCCGGTAGGGCCCGTGGGGCCGGTGGGACCCGTGGGACCGGTGGGGCCCGTGGGGCCGGTGGGACCCGTGGGACCGGTGGGGCCCGTGGGGCCGGTGGGACCCGTGGGACCGGTGGGGCCCGTAGAGCCGTTTATTTATGCACAACATTAACTTTTGTTTTGCGGTGAGTAGAAAGCCCGTCATATCGCCTTGCTCTCAATCACCGTAATGATGTTGTGGTTGTTCTCGATGTAATCAATAATTCGCTGGTACTCGTCGGCAAAATTGAAGTCAACCGTTATTTCCCCGTTCTCATGCACCCAAACCGCTTTGATAAGTTCAACTACAATTCCCCGGTTTAGGCTCTGAATGTTTTTGTATTTCAGAAAGGCGGTTAGATACGGGTCGTCGGCTCCGATACCGTCAGCCATGATTTGCATTTCCTCTTTCAGATAAGAGATATTCGCTTCAAGCTGCTGTATCTGTTCTGCAATCTTGCCTTTCAAGCGGCGGTATTCCTCTTTTGTGATTTCGCCGCTTTTCCAATCGAGGTACAAGCTGTCGGAAGCGTCATTGTACTGTTTTAGTTGCTTTTCTGCCTGTTTCAATGAATAGGATAACCGTTTGTTTTCCCTATTGATTACAGGCGCGTTGTTGATACGTTCAATTTCTTCTGCAAGCTGATCTACAAGGGCAATTTGCATTTGCAAAGCTGCCAAAACCGCGTTTTCCAATTTATCCTGCCGGATAGAATGTTTGCTGCAAATCTTTTTGTCTGTGTAGCTGCGGCAAGAATAGTAGGCAATATTGCGGGCGGTTTTTCGCCGCATGGCTTTTTGACAGTCCGCACAACGGACAAAGCCGGACATTAAATAGACTTCCTGTTTGCCCGGTGCCGTTCTTGTATCGCGCTTATGTAGGGCTTGCGCTTTCTCGAATGTTTCTCGGTCAATGATCGCTTCGTGTGTGTTGGGGACGACAAACCATTCATCTTCCGGGACGCTGATCTGCTTGTGTACTTTGTAGCTGATAACGCGGTGTCTGCCCTGTACCATTACGCCCGTATAGATTTCGTTCTGCAATATCCTTGCAATCGTGCTGGCAGACCACAACCCGTCATTTTTGCCGGAATTAGGATTGTTGTACTTCAATCCTTTTTTCTTTTTGTAGGCTTCGGGGTTAGGCTCTCCCATTTGATTAAGCCTTTTGGCAATCCCCATTTTGCTGTACCCCTCATTCACAAACCAATGATAAATGCTTTTCACAACTTCCGCTGCTTCTTCATCTACCAATAGGCTGTTTTTGTCGTTCGGGTCTTTTTTATAACCATAGGTGGCAAATGCACCGATGAACTCGCCGCGCTCCCGTTTCATCTTGAAAGTTTTGCGGATTTCTTCGGAAGTGGTGGCGGCAAACTGTTCATTGAACATTCCCCTTATAGGTACTTCAAGCCCGCTTGCCGAATGGGGGTTAGCGTAGGTATCAATAAATGGGGTGCCTGTGCAAATAAACCTTGCGCCGTTAATCGGTATGAACTCTTCCAGAAACTTCTGCTGGTCGGCAAGGTTGCGGAAACCGCGTGCAAGGGATTTGATAATCATGCAGTTTACTTCTTTACGGACAATGCAGCCCTCAAGCCGTTTGAAGTTTGGTCGCGCTGTGTCTGTGCCTGTCAATCCGTCGTCGGCAAACACGTCTACAATGACAAAAGTACCCGGCTCAAAATAGCTGTCTACAAAGTCGCGGAGTATCTTTTCTTGATTGATAACACTCTCGCTTTCGTCCTCGTTATCGTCCTCTTTGGATAGTCGAATGTATAGCCCGATTTTCCAAAACGGCTCTGCGTAGCTGCGTGCCGTTTTGTCTTTGCGTATGCGGGGCATAATACCTCCTTTCCCCCTATAATTACGGGTCTATTATACCATTTTAGCCCCATAATCACAAGGTCTTTACCCTTTGGGGTAGGGAAAGTAGGCAAGTCATTTCAGACTTAAAAAGTAGTCGCACAATGATTGTTTCAATGTTTTATCCTCTGCCACAAACCGTATTTTTACGGGTATGTCGCCGCAAAGAAAACAGTAAGGATTTACGATCTGCTCAAAGTAACTTTGCATTTTCTTTGCCGCTGGCAAAGAACTGTCGATATGGATATTCCGAATGTCAACCAAAGTGCTGCGGTCTACCTGTGTTATATCAACGCTTCTCATTTGTTGAAGCTGTACCTTGTTAATCATCTTCTTTCCCTCCCGGTATAGCGACATAATACAGAATATGCGCTCCGGCTTGTACGATATGAGAAATAAGGCAGAAACGAACGGCTGTCAGCGGCAGCACCGCGGGAGTTTCACCCCTGCTCATTTAAGGCAGCTTTACCCAATGCCTGCGACGCTCTTAACGCTCGGACTATGGCTATAAAGGCGTTTCGTCCCGCCTATATGTCGTCGCCCACAAGCTGCTAAACCTGTTTTACGGCGCGGTAGTTCTCGCTCGGCTTTTCCCCTATGGGGAAAAGCTGTCATGGCGTACCCGCCGACTGGCTCGGTACAGACGGAATGTACCCGTTTGCCTGTTATGCTGCGCACCAAAGGCCGCTTTCTTTGTCAAAGAACAATAGGCTTTGTCGGCCTGCAAAAGCACATCAACAGCGGATATGCTTTTGCGGAACGACAAATAGCCCATAACGGGAAGCGTGGAAAGGGGACACGCTCCCCGCATGGGCTAAAAGATTATCCTACATGAAAAGCAAGGGTGCGGGTAATAAGGCGCACTTGCAGCCTGTTACGCATTTCCTCGTCCACATAGGAATAGGTATTGCCCGCGTCGTCTTTCAGCGTGCGGGTACAAAGTTTCGCTATGTAACCCTCGTAATGCTTCAAGATCGCGCACATGGCGGTTGTGTCGCCGTTTGCCGCTGCGGAAATGACAGGGAACGGCAACAGATTTTCAGACTTCCTAACGGTATTCATCATCTGCTTTTCCCTCCAAATACTGTTTGATTTTCGCAAGCGCGGATTTCCTGTGCCGGAAAACCGTCGTGCGTACAACATTCAGCAGTTCGCCAATTTCCGCGTCGCTCATATCCAAGAAGTAGGACAAAAGGATAATGTCGCGTTTCCTTTCGGGCAAAGCGTTAAGGGCTTCGGCAAGCAGTTCATTTTTGACGAGTACATCAAAGCCGGACACTTGAAAACGGAAATAATCGCTTTCGTATTCGTCCGTTGTGAAAAGCTGCGCGAGTTCGCTTTCGCTCAAATCCGAAAAAGTAACTTCGCGTGCTGCGCGTTTCGCAAGAGTGCGGCGGTGGCTTTTCGCTTCGCCGACCAAAGTTTTCTTTGCTAATGCGTCGTACTGATGTTGTATTCTTTCCTTGTCGGAAGAAGATAGCTCCATAGAGTTCACCTCCTTCCCGCGTGGAGTAGAGGACGGGAGTTAAGGGCTTGTCCTCTCTGCCCCTTTCGCTCCGTACCCGTTCGGGAGATGGCTCTTGAGTGCGCTTTTCAGAAAAAAGTTGAAAAAAGCAAAATGCGCCCGTCCGCAAGACGCGGACGGGCGCAAAGGAAATGTAAGCAGTAGCTAAATGTATTGACAGTTCACATTCATAGCCGGAATATCCCGCTTGCGGAGCATAGCTTTTTTTGACCGCAAAGCATTAGGCGGGTTACAGTAAATAAAAATGGACACGGCGATACCTCCCCGATACCGCCGTATCCTTAAAAAAGGGCGACTTTAATACACTACCCGCAATCCATTCTATAATAGGGAACAGCGGCTTTTGCGCAATATTAAATAAAAAAGCCGATAACACATAGGTTTTTTGACCTAATGCGTTATCGGCTCTGCGTCTATGCGTCTGGCACTTTTAATCATTTTTTTTGAATTTATTATATGTGTTAGCTAACTGTCCACAAGCCGCGTTAATCTCTCTGCCATGAGAAACTCTCATAGTAACTTCAAGTCCTGCTTGCTCTAATTGATGTTTGAATGCAACTATTTCCCGTTTCTGTGGTGCTTTAATTCTTGAATTGCTTGTTGGGTTGTATTGTAACACGTTAATCATAACTTTTTTGCCCCGAAACCATTTTGCAAGTTGTCTTACATCTGAGGGCCGGTCATTTATACCCGGTAAAAGCAAATACGCAAAGACAATTTTGCGATTATGCCTTTCAGAATAGGATAAGGCTTGCTTAACAACATCTTCAATAGCATATATGCGCATGTGAGGAATAATACGATTTCTTGCAGATTGTGTTGCTGCGTGTAAAGATATTGTCAACTGAATTTTAAGATGTTCCTCGCGCAATTTTTTTAATTGATCGACCGGACCAACTGTTGATATGGTAATGCCGTCGGTTGGAAAGTTGAGCCCATATCTATCTCGGAGAATATGGATTGCTTTTATCAAGTTGTCATAATTGAATAAAGGCTCTCCCATACCCATAAAAACGATACGGTTTACTTTTCGACGCAACAATATAATCTGTTGTACGATTTCTGACGATGTTAGATTACGAACAAAGCCATTTCGCCCGGACTCACAAAAAATACAACCAACAGGACAACCGACTTGTGTGCTCACGCAAACAGTTCCACCATCTCGCCGCTTGATAAAAACCGTTTCAATGTATTTGTTGTCTTTCAGTTCGTAAACATACTTTTCAGTATCACTGCTTTTGCAAATATTTTTTACCAACATTGATAGATTTTTTTTGCGTGGTAATTGCTTATATAATTCTTCATATAAGGCTTTTGCTTCATTCTCGCCAATAACTTCCGACATTTCTTTGTAAGTAAATCCGTATGGATCATTCCGTACTTCCGCAGGCGTATATTTAGGTAAACGTTTCATTTTTATATCCTTTCTTCTAAATAATAAAAGTTTGTTTTTCTGTATTTTTGATTACAATCTCTAATTTTTCTACATCAATGATATGCGTCAATTTGCATTTAGGGCAGAAAAGAGGAAAATCTTTTAATACAGTATTATGAAATACTTGAACTCTCGTCTTTCCGTTACAAATCGGACATTTTATCCAATATTTTTTAAGCATTATATTTCACTCGTCCTTTTTACACAAAAAAATGCAGGTCAATCCTCAACATGAGCATTGACCTGCATTTATAATGCACAGAGCAGTACAACAAAACTAAGGCATAGCTTGCACTATGTCTATACTATATCTATACGTCGTTAGTTTTTTGTATAGCATCCGCAAAATAAGCATGACAAAAAAGCCCATGTTGAAAATGGGAAAATCCTTTTTTTCAATGCTTATCTAATACGCATGCTATGCAACATAAACGCCGCCTCCTTTTACATAAATTTTATTTTATCAGAAAATCAGTCTACTGTCAATACACAACAGGAAGTATTTAACCTAATGATATGAATTGTGTGGACATATCCAAAAAGAAAGGTGAACTGTAAAATGTAACAGGGTGAATGAAAATGGCAAAAAGACCCGTACCATTGTACGACTTTAAGGCTTTCGGGGCAGCTATAAAAGCCGCGAGAAATGAATACGGCGAGAGCCGCAAAAAGGTAAGCGACGAGTTATATATTTCCCCGCGCTACCTTGCGAATATCGAGAACAAGGGACAACAGCCGAGTTTACAGGTATTCTATGACCTTGTAACCCGGTATCATATTTCGGTAGATCAATTTTTCTTCCCGAACAGCAATGCGGAGAAATCCACCGGGCGGCGGCAGCTTGACGCGCTGCTGGACGGTATGAGCGATAAAGGCATACGGATTGTAACCGCAACAGCAAGGGAGATAACGGAAGTCGAAAAAGCAGAGGATTAACCTCACAATATGAGAAATCGGGAGATTGCAGCGCATGGCGGCTGCAATCTTTTTTTGCGTCCAAAATCAAAGGAACGCGCAACAAATACCGCCTTTCGGTGGGGGTATGGAGTAGATAGCAAGCACAGCAAACGAGTACCCGTTTGCGGAAAATGCTTGTTGGGATAATCCCAAACCCTTATACCGAAAGGCGGTGCGGAAATGGAAAACCGAAAGAGAAATATACAGATGAAGTTTTACGTTACGGAAGAAGAAAAGCGGCTGATCGACGAGAAGATGAAGCAGCTTCCCATAAAGCAGTATGGGGCATACTTCCGTAAAATGGCGATAGACGGGTATATTCTTGTCGTTGACCGAAGCGACACAAAAGCATATATCCGGGAACTGCAAGCGGTGAGCCGGAACATCAACCAAATTGCAAAACGCGCCAATGCGACGGGGACGGTTTACAGGCAGGATATAGAGGACATTAAAAAGGCGGTGGACGAGATATGGCGGTTACAAAGACGCACCCTATTAAATCAACCTTAAAGGCTGCGATAGACTATATCTTAAATCCCGAAAAGACAGACGGGAAGCTGCTTGCGTCCTCTTTCGGCTGCGGGCTGGAAACCGCCGATATTGAGTTTGCATGGACGCGGGAAGCTGCCGGAGATCGCGGCACACATTTAGGGCGGCACTTGATACAATCCTTTGCGGTGGGAGAAACCACACCGGAAGAAGCGCACAAAATCGGCATGGAACTTGCCGGGGCGGTATTAGGCGGCAAGTATGAGTTTGTTTTGACAACTCACGTCGATAAAGACCATCTGCATAATCACTTGATTTTCAACGCGGTTAGCTTCGTTGACTACAAAAAGTACCATTCCAACAAGCAAAGCTATCACTTTATCCGGCGCACCAGCGACAGGATATGTAAAGAGCATGGGCTATCCGTCGTCGTACCGGGACAGGACAAGGGAAAAAGCTATGCAGAATACACCGCCGAAAAGCAAGGGACAAGCTACAAAGCAAAGCTGAAAACGGCGATAGATACTCTCATTCCCCAAGTGAAAGATTTTGACGAACTGCTGCGCCGCTTGCAGGAAATGGGGTATGAAATCAAACAGGGCAAATACATTTCCTTTCGCGCTGCCGGACAGGAACGGTTTACCCGCACAAAGACGCTCGGCGCGGCCTATACGGAAGAAGCGATAAAGGAGCGTATCAAGGGCGTGTATGTTGCCAAAACAAAAACGCTGCGGGAAGATAAGAAAATCCGGCTTGTCGTCGATCTTGAAAACAGTATCAAAGCCCAACAGTCGGCGGGCTATGAACGGTGGGCAAAAATCCATAATCTGAAACAGGCTGCTAAAAGCATGAACTTCCTAACCGAAAACAAGATTGAGTATTATAGCGAACTTGAAAGCAAGATAGCCGATATTATGACCGCTCATGACGCGGCGGCAAAGGCGGTTAAGGAAGTGGAACAGCGTATGTCTGATTTGTCGCTGCTTATCAAGCACACCACCACATACCGACAGTTAAAACCGATTTACGATGAATACCGAAAATCGCCGGACAAGGAAAAGTATCTGCGGGGGCATGAAAGCGAAATTATCCTGTTTGAAGCTGCGGCAAGGGCATTAAAGGAAATGCAGATAAAGAAGCTGCCCGATCTCGCCGCGCTGCGCAAGGAGTATAGAAGCTTAAACGACAGGAAAACCAAATTGTATGAAGATTATCGGCAAGCCAAGAAGCAAATGCAGGAATACGGCGTTGTCAAAAAGAACGTCGATAGTATTCTTTACCCGTCCCAAAGCAGGGCGCGGGAGCAGGAGCGATAAGGCGCAAAACATGGGGTGGCAAGTGGAATGTTAAGGGCTGAAAACGCCTGTGTTTCTGCGGCTTCCAGCGCGGGGAAACAGCGTAGACGATACTTTATATTCAAACCCGCAAAAACGGCTTTCTAATTGTCCACGCAAGGGCAAAAAAAAACAGGGGCGCGGTGCCGGAAGTCGGCAACCGCGCCCCTGTTTTCTATGGGCTATTCCTCGTCGGTCAAGATAAACTTCCTTTCGGAAAACTCGCTGTCCGTCATGGCTTGCAGCTTGTTCACCGCTGCGGCGGCAAGCTGGCGTATATCCTCGTCCATGTAGGGCATGGCGGCAAGGATATTTTCAAGCGTCGTTTCCCGGCTGTCCTCGGCGTAGATCGCAACAATATTTTCTTCCTCAATGGTAAAGCGGATATTCATGCTATCAAACCTCCAAATCCTTTTTATGCTCTTTCTGTTTATCTTTCGTCTGCTGCGCCGCCTGTTTCTTGTACTCGTCCAGCTTCTTCAAAATGGACGGTTTTTTCTGCGGCTGTTCCCGTTTCTCGGCTTTTACCGCTTTCGCAAGGTCGGTAACGGAAATCGCTTCCCCCGCCTTTGCCCGCTGCTCAAAATCTGCGACGGTAGGCGTTTGCGGCGTGTTATTGATAAGCCCGTCAAAATTGTTGTCGTTTTGCTCTATGGTGTCCTCGACGTGCTTTAAGGGATTATCACGCTGCGGCTGCTCGGCTGCTATGGCAAACGCCTGTGTGCCATTCCCCATAACAAGATACTTCCCGTCCTCCGACGCATGGTGAAAACCAAAGCCCGCCGCTTCGATCTGTTCGCGGCTCATATCGGTAATATGAAAATTGCCCCTCGGCGTTCTAACGGTTTCGCCCGTCAAAAGGCTGTCGGGGGTCGCTTCCGGCTGCTGCTTTTCAATCTGCCCGTCCTTGTAGGAATATCCTTGCGCCGCGATTGCTTCAAGGGTCTTGCCCGTAACGTCGCCATAAATCCGATTGTCTGCGTCTACAAGCAGTTGCAGCGTATCTTTTACGGTATCGGATAGGGCTTGCTGCTGTTCGGGAGATAGCTTATCAAATACGGGGGTCTGCTGCGCTTGCTCCTGTAAAAACTCCGGCACCTGCTGAAAACCTATGCTGTCTACATAGTGGGCGGTATTCTCGCCGTTCTGATGAAGCACAACAATGTCGGAAACGGAAAGGCTATGCCCCTTGAAATCGGCGGGGTGGTCGATATTAAACTTTTCCCAAATGCCGCCAAGCGTCATATCCTTTGTAAGCGGCGCGGTATAGACGAGTTCATAATTTGCCCGGTCAACGGTATGCCCCGTTGCTTGCAGACGGTCGAAAGGCTCAAATCGCAAATCCATAGTTTCCTCTCTGCGGGCTAACTGATAAATCCCGTAGCTGTCCTCCTTGCCGTTGAGAAGCAAGGTTTCTTTTGTTTTCGCTTCCTGCTCCTGCTCGGTTTGCCGCTGCTGCTGCAATTCGGTAAAATGCCCCTCAATCTCGGTAATGAGTTCCTTTGCGGTCGCCTGTATCGTTTCAAGGGACGCTTTTAATTCGGTCATTTCCTTGCCGCTGCTCCACCCGGCAACATACCCGAAAGAGTAATCCGACGTATCAAGCCCGAAATGCTGACACACCGTATAGGCAACGCTTTCAGCCTGTACCTCGCGGCTGCGTCGGTCAACGCGGTTTTGTTCCTCCAGCGGGGCGTTTAAGTCCACGTCATGCAGCTTCGCATGGGCGATTTCGTGAATGGCGGTCTTTACCGCCTGTAACTCACTCACGCCCTCTTTGATAGCAATTCGCTTATCGGTCAAACTGAAATATCCGTTTGCGCTGCCGCCGATCTGCTCAAAAGCAATCGGAACGGGAGACGCTTTTTCAAGGGCAGCGAAAAAGTCCTCGTACTGTTCCACATCGGCAAGCAGCGGTTTCACGGAGAGGTCGGGAAACTCCTTACCCTCGGTCTGCGAAATGTCAAAGACGGTTACAACCTTAAAGGCGGGAACGGTAACTTCCTTTTCTTCCTTAACCGTCTTTCCCTCGCTGTCAAGTATGGGCTTTCTTGTGTCGGGGTCGATTTTATCCACCAGCTTTTTTACCTTGTAGGGCGCGGGGGCAAAGATTTTAATACCTTTCTCACCGCTTTTCACATGGCGGTCAAACTCTTTCTGCCATTGTGAATAGCCCTTTACCAAATTGCCGCCCTGCATGGCAATTAGGATAGTGTTATTCAAGCTGTAATCGTGAAACTTCGACATGGCAGTAAGAAACTCTTTGTAACGGTCGCTGTCAAAAACCGCCTGTATGCCCTGTTCCAGACGTGCGGTGATCTCCTTTACCTTGTCGCCGGGTTTTTCAGAAGAAAGGATAATCGGCACGACGGGGCGGGGCTGCGGCGGCTCGGCGGTAGGTGTTTCTATCTGCTGCGCTTCGGCTGCGTCCATAAAGACTTTATCCTGTTCGCCGCGCTCCTGCTGCGGGTAACTCATAATGCGGTATTCCTCCGGCACTTCGCGCCCCTCAAACTGACGCTCCCACTCGTCGCCGCTTTCGACGATATAGCCATATTCAGTAAACGCGCCCTTTTCATGCTCGGCGGCGTTCCTGCCAAAAGCGGCAAGGTCAATCCCGCCTTTCCATTCTTCGGGCATTTGTACCATGCCGGATTGATTTAAGTAGTAGTCGCCCAAATCGCGGTAGGTATGTACTTCGGGAATATGGACGTAAAAATCCACGTTGTAGGTGAAGTCGATTACCTGTCCGATGTTCTCAAAGCCGTTTTTCTGCTGCAAGGCTGCGTTCAGCTTGCCGATCTCGGCGGGGTCCAGCTGCTCAATCCGCGCCGCAAGAAAATTGAGTTCGTCCACGCTGGCGGCGCATACCATGTCATAAGGCAAGGCAATATGTTTTTCCGGGTCGTCGGAAAAGCCGCGAATGGAAAAATCCTGCGGGTTGTCGGCGGTAATGCCGACGCTCTGCATGGCTTCGTGAAGCTGCTCCTTTGTGGCGGGCATATCCAGCCAATAACCGTCGGGGTCGCCCGCTTCAAAGCGGCTGCGGTTGCCTATCATAATAGAAAACTGTTCGCTCATATGTTCACGCTCCTTTTGCTGCCCGGTAGTTTCGGGGATAGCTGCCGTCTGTGGCTGCTGCTGCGGGGGTTCCTCGCCCTCAATGGTATAGCCCGGTAAAAGCATACCGTTTACTTTGAAATGCTCGGCGTACTCCTGCGGGATAGGTGGGGAGATTTCCGTAAACAGACGGTCGTATGCTTTGATACGTCCATTCAGATACTTTTCCATAGCCGCCTTGTCGGAAAAAACCTTTCTGTCCTGTCCGGCAATCTTCGCTTGCCCGTTTCTGTTCGGGCTGTTGGTATAAACGCCCCATGTGAGAGAATAAGAGTAAGGGACGCTTTGCTGCTTCTCCCTGTCGTAACGGGTGTTCTCGTAAATGTGGTAGTTCATCTGATATACCCGGTTGCTGCGGGTATATCGGTCATATTCGCCTTTCTGCCACTCGTTAGAAGTGTGCTGCACAACGGTTGTCCTTGTGTATTCAATCGCTTTGTCAAGCAAAAGCGTTTTGCCCGCCTGTTCCTCCCATGCGGCGGCGCGGCTTGAGAGATCGTTAAAAATCGCCTGTTCCGCTGCCGCGCTTTCCTCGCGCATGGCGTGTAGCTGCTCCGGTGGCAAGGAAACATAGGGGGCAATATCCCCGTCCTTTGCTTCAAAATATATCCGGCGTTCTATCCGCATGGTTTCGGCGGTTTCCAATTTGTCATGGTCGTATGAAGAATACGGCATATTGTTTCATCACGTCCTTTCTCGATTTTTAAGGGTTTGGGACTATCCCAACAAGCAAAATGCCCGCGCTTCCCATAGAGCAGCGCGGGCATTTCTCGCAAACGGGTACTCGTTTGCTGTGCTTGCTATGTAGTTGTTTTTATCCGTAAACGCCTGTTTCTCTCGCTTTCCGCTTTCTGTCTGCGGCGTATCTTTGCCGCACAATCGGGACAGTATTTCGCCCGATTGCTGCCCGCCGCAAATGTGCTGCCGCATACCGCGCAACGCTTCAAATCGGTTTCCCCGCTGCGGGTGATCTGTTCGCATAGCTGCCTGTCTGCGGGTAAAACCGCTTCGCGGAAATAACGGCATAACAGCGAATAGCTGATACTCTGCACACAAACGCAAGGTTCCCCGTCGTCCAATAGCAGACAGTTCCCGCAATCGTTGTTGGCGCACGCGGCGCGGGTCATTTTCTTAACGGCTCGATACTGCTTTTCATCAAGCCTAATCATTTTCGGTTCTGCTCGACGCGGAAGTTTACATACTTGCCGCCTGTGTCGGCAAGCAGCACAACCCCGTCAAAGGTCTTTCCTGTTTTGGTGGAGTACATACCCTTGATTTTTACCTTTCTGTCTTTCAAAAGGGCGGCGGCAATCGCCTTTGTGAAAGTCTTTTTGCGCTGCTGAAAGAACAAGTCATTTTTCCACATGACAAAGCCGCAAGCCCTGTCGGAACAGTAGTAGTTTTTCTTGCCCTCATAAACCGCCGCGCCGCAACGGGGACAAGTGCCGATTGCTTCCCGCTGCGGGGTAAACAGCTTCGCTTTATCTTCGGAAATCGCGGAATAGGTTTTGACAAGCCCCGCTGTCATTTCCTCAATGCTGCGCATGAAGTCGTCCGGGCTGTCGCTGCCTTTGGCAATCCCGGTAAGGCGGGTTTCCCATTCTGCCGTAAGCTGCGGGGACGTAAGGACTTCGGGCAGAATAGCGGCAAGGTTATACCCGTCTTTTGTGGGGATTAGCTTTTTGCCCTTGCGCTCGGCAAAACCCGCGCTAATGAGTTTTTCAATGATACCCGCCCGCGTCGCGGTAGTGCCTAACCCTTTGCGCTCTGCGTCCTCCGGCGTTTCTTCCTTGCCCGCGTTCTCCATAGCGGACAGAAGCGTATCTTCGGTATATGCTTTCGGGGGCTGCGTGTAACGCTCGGAGATCTCCGCTGCCGGATTGTCAAAGGTCTGCCCCTCGGCAAGCGGCGGCAAAACGGTTTCCGGCTCTGCGTCCTCGTCCTGTTCCTCGGACGCGGCGCGGGACAGCTTTTCAATCTCGCACCACCCCTCGCAAAGCGTCGTCTTTCCCTTTGCGGTAAAGGTATAGCCTCCGCAAGAGATAGCCGCTGTAACCGCTTCATATTCATAGGGCGCGGCTGCGGCGCAAAGCAGCTTCGCGCACACAAGGGTCATAAGTTTTGTTTCGCTGTCGGCAAGGGAAGAAAAGCCCGCTTTCAAAAACTCGGCTGTCGGCAAAATAGCGTGGTGGTCGGTTACTTTGCTGTTGTCGCAAACCCTTGTAAGGTCTGCTTGCAGCTTCACGTCCCGCATAAAGGGAAGCAGCGAACAAAGCCCGGTAATGAGTTCCTTTGTGCTATCCTGCATATCGGAAGTGATATATTTGCTGTCGGTGCGGGGATAGGTCAAAAGCCGCTTTTCATAGAGGGCTTGCGCATAATCAAGGGTCTGTTTCGCCGTAAATCCATACAGGCGGTTAGCTTCGCGCTGCAACGCGGTAAGGTCAAACAGCTTCGGCGGGGAAACGGTCTTTTTCTCTTTTTTGAGGGAAGTACAAACGGCTTGCGATTTCTCGCAAGCCGCTTTCATCTGCTGCGCTGCCGCTTCGTCGTTCAGCCTTTCGGACAAAGCCGAAACACCGCCCGCGTTCAGACGGACAACATGATATTTTTCTTTCTTAAAGCTGCTGATCGCATAGTCGCGGTTTACCAGCATGGTAAGGGTGGGCGTTTGCACTCTGCCGACATTCAGCGTTTTGTGATAGAGGATAGAGAAAAGGCGGGTCGCGTTAATCCCGACAAGCCAATCTGCCTTTGCTCTGCAAAGCGCGGATTGATAGAGGTCGTCATAGCTGCGCCCGTCTTTGAGGTTTGAAAAGCCCTCGCGGATTGCGCTTTCTTCCATGCTGCTAATCCAAAGGCGGGAAAAGGGCTTTTTGCAATTTGCCTGTTCGTAGACAAATCGAAAAATGAGTTCTCCCTCGCGCCCGCTGTCGCACGCATTGACAATCTCGGAAACGTCGCTGCGGTGCATAAGGTCTTTGAGTACGGAAAACTGCTGCTCCTTGCCGCTGGCAACGGTAAACTGCCAATCCTGCGGGACAATGGGGAGATCATCATACTTCCATTTTCGGTACTGCTCATTGTAGGTCGCCGCGTCCGCAAGGCTAATCAAATGCCCGATACACCAGGACACAAGGTAGCCGCTGCCCTCAAAATATCCGCTGCGCTTTTCATTCGCGCCAAGTACGGCGGCAATCGCCGCCCCGACGCTCGGTTTCTCTGCAATTACAAGTTTCATACTTCCTCGTCCTCCTGCTCGGTTTCTAATTCTTCCTCGTCGTCCTCGTCAAAGTCGAGATCGTCAAGGTTGCTGCTGCCTTTTGCCGCGTCCTTTTTAGGCTTCATAATCTTAAAGTAATAGAACGCGCCGCCGCCCGCTGCGGCAAGAAGCAGCACGACAAGCAGAATAGCACCGCCCATGTCGCCGCCTTTATCTTCCTCCGGCTCCGGCTGCTCGGTTTCTTCCGGCTCCGGCTCGGCTTCCTTGCCCGCGCACTCGCTCATGTTGACGCTGCAAACGGGGCAATCGGTGTTGACGCTTCCGGCAACGCATTTTTCAGTACAGCTACAAGCGGGGGTTTCGGTCTGTTCGTCCTCCATAAGCTGCAAAAGGTCTTTTTCATCAACTTGATTGAGGAAATGGACGGTGTTTTCTCCGTCCTCGGCGCGGTCAATGATGATGTAAAAATAGTTTCCGTTTTTCGTAACGACGGTAATAAATTGTTTATCGCCGGACGCTTCGCCCGTTATG
Source organism: Flavonifractor sp. DFI.6.63 (assembly GCF_024462255.1). Lineage (NCBI taxonomy): Bacteria > Bacillati > Bacillota > Clostridia > Eubacteriales > Oscillospiraceae > Flavonifractor > Flavonifractor sp. DFI.6.63. The sequence goes on from NZ_JANGBE010000017.1 coordinate 30,236, forward strand.
TCGTCCACAAGGCTCATGTTGCCCTCCGGCGTTAAGGGCTGCGGCTCATAGCCGCCCGTCGTTTCTTCCGGCTCGGTTTCGGTTACGGGGGTAGGCGGCTCGTCGCTCACATCACCGCCGCCCGCAAAAGCGGTAACAGAAAAGCCGCCCATGAGTACAAGGGCGGCAAGCAAAGCGGTAACGCTGCGGAACAGTTTTTTATGCTTCATCTTCGGTTTCCTCCTGTTCGTCGGTATAGTCTGCGTCCGGCTGCGGCAAGGCAATTTCGCCGCTGGCGTAAGCGGAGAGGAACGCGGCAAGCTGCGCCCCGTCGAGGTGTACCGCTTTCACCATTTGAACGATCTGCGCGTTTTCTTCCTCGGTTTTCTGCGCTTCAAGGTCTTTCAGCCTTTTTTGGTATTCAAGGATTTTCGCCCTCGTTTTCTCAATATCCCTTTCGATACGGTCAAGTTTCGTGTTTGCCATAGAAATAAACTCCTTTCAAAGTCAGTTGTAATGTAGCCGCCCATAGACGTAAAAATGGGATTGCCAATAGCTTGTATCAAGTTTTGCGTATTGTATCGGGTCGCCACAATGCAGCATGACAGGGCTTCCGTCCCCGTCCTCGCCAACGTAGATACCCACATGAGATACCCCCGGCGTGTCGTATGTACCCGTAAAGAAAACCAAATCCCCCGGCTGCGGGTTGGAAACGCGGGTTGAAATGTTGTAAAGCCCCTGCGCCCCAAGTCTGCCCGTATTGTATAAGCCGCTGTTCGTCAGCACATAGCTAACAAAACCGCTGCAATCAAAAGAGGTTTCCGGGCTGCTGCCGCCCCACACATAGGGAAAACCGACATACTTTTCAGCTTCTTCAATCAATCGCGCAAACTGTTCATCTTCCAGATAGGCGGGCGGGATTTCATAATCCGCTGGCGGGTTTTCATAGTATTTTGAGATATAGCCGGATTGTGGGAAAAGATCGGGTCTGTTCCCAAGCGACGACATATACATAGCGTACATGGATAGCTGTTCCTCGCCCATAATGTAAACGGGAACATGGGAGAGGTTGAAGTTTTCCAAATCCACATTGAGAATGTAATAGTTATAGGGTACTTCAACGTCGTATTCGTTGCCCTCGCTGTCCGTCCGCGTTTCGGTGCGGTAGCGTACCTCGACTTCCTCCGTAACCGTCAAGATATACTGTTTATCAAAGAGCATTTCAAGGGTGCTTTGCGCTTCATCGAGAGTAAACACGCCCTCATGCCAAGCGGAGAGGATAGAGATTAGCACATACGGGTCATGCTCGATCTCGTCAGCCGTTACCCGGTATTCGTCATAGCCGGGGTATTCGCTTTCGATGTTATCCAGCATATCCTGTAACTCGGCTTCCATAGCGACATACGCGCTTTCTGCGCCTGTAATATCCGCGTCCTCGGAGAGATAGGACGACGCAATCAAGCCGCTTCCGCTGTTGCCGCCGAACAGGGAACAAGAGGACAAACCGCCGAAAAACAGAAGCACGATAAAGGCAATCCCGCCCACGATCAAACAGCCTTTCCAATGCCGGACGACAAAGAACGTCGCCCGTTTGGTTTCCTGCGCCGTTTTCTTTGCTGCCTTTGCGGTGGCTTCGGCGGTCTTTTTCACCTTGCCGCCCGTTTTCAACGCCTTTGCATACTGCTTTTTAATGCGCTGCTTTTGCCAAAAACGGGAAATCGGGTTAGAGTGCGCAAGGGCGGGGTTATCATGCAGCGCCTTTTGATAGAGAAAATCGGCGTTTGCCTTTGCTGCCTTTTTCTCGGCTGCTGCCGCCGCCCGGTAGGGTTTCAGCTTATGGCTGCGTATGCCGCGTTTTACTGCCCGCGTCGTCATGCCGCCCGCTTTCTCGCCCACAAGTTCTATCCTGTGTCCGCTTTCCACACCGACGTTTTCTTTCTCCACCTCATAGATTTTTCCATGTACGGCGGCGTCCAATTCCTGCGCCGGACGGGATAACGGGTTATGACGCAACTTGCCGTTTGGGGGCTTATCCGTCTTTTCAAAAGCAAGGCGCGTCTTTGCTTTGCCTTTGGCTTCGTCAAAAACGCGCTCTTTTGTGATTTTGGTCTGTTTGGGGATAGCCGCCCGCGCTTTGTCTAAACGGTCAGCCGCCGTATCGGATTTTTTGATTGCCTTTTGCAGTTCCGGCGTTGCCCGTTCCGCTTCGGAAAACTGCAAGCGGGACGTATGGGTTTTAAGCTGTGCTGCGTCAAGGGTCTTTTTCTCCGCGCCCTTTTCAAAATGGCGGCTAACCTCTGTGCTGATACGTTGGGTTGTCTTTTCTGCTGCTCCCGCTGCGGGTGCTGAATAGTTTTCCTCCGGCGGTCTTTCGCTGATACTCGTTGTTTCGCCCGTCGTAAGGTTTTCCGCAATCGCCCCGTCGCGGGTCATTTTCTGCGTTACCTTGTCGGGGGCTTTTAATTCCTTGCTCAATGTTCATCACCTCCAATACGCTGTTTTGCAAGGGTGCAGTATTCGGGGTTGATCTCTATACCCACATAGCGGCGGGAAAGGCTTTTTGCCGCCGCTGCGGTCGTGCCGCTGCCTAAAAACGGGTCAAGCACAATCCCGCCGACAGGACAGCCCGCCAAAATGCACGTTTCCGCAAGTTTGGGCGGGAACGCTGCAAAATGCCCGCCGCGATAGGAAGCTGTGTTGATCTGCCAAACGTTGCGGCGGCTGCGGACGGGGGAAATCATTTCGTCGGTGTATGCGCCTTTCCTGCGGGGACGGTTGATTTTCTGCGGCTGGTTTTGCCCCGGAACGGTAGCGGCATATTTGTTGCCTTTCCCAACTCCGCTTTTCAGCCGTACCGCCGTTGTGGGGGCTATCGGCTCGGCTACTGCTTGCCAATCATAGTAATATTTCTTTGACTTGGTAAGCAGAAACACATATTCATAGCAGCGCGTCGGTCTGTCCCGCGTGCTTTCCGGCATGGCGTTTCCCTTGTGCCAAATGATAGAACTGCGCAAATACCAACCGTCGCCCCGCAAGGCAAGGGCTACAAGCCACGGAATACCGATTAGGTCTTTCGGCTTGCAGCCGGGGGCGCGGTGGTTTACCGCCACTTGCTGCCCGTTCCTGCCTTTGGGGTATTTCGGGTCTTGGTGGTCGGCTTTGCTGCCTGTGCCGCAATAAGTGTCCGCGATATTCAGCCAACAAGTACCCTCCGGCGTAAGCACCCGCTTTACCTCATGGAAAACCGCCGTAATGCGGGAAACATATTCCTCCGGCGTTGCTTCCCGCCCGATCTGCCCGTCTGTGCCGTAATCGCGCAAAGCATAGTAGGGCGGGGACGTTACGCAACAATCCAAACAGTTATCCGGCAAGGTTTGAAGCACCTGCAAGCTGTCGCCGCAATAGATTTTATCCGTTTCTATCCTCATGCCGACACCTCGCCGGGCTTGGTCGTCATCACGCGGTAGAGTTCCGTATCTTTCGGGAAACGGTCAATAAAGGGCAAAATCACGTTGCCATAGAAGATAAGTCCCTCGCCCGCTTCGGAATGGGTTACATAGGTCATTTGCTGCTGCGAAATGTTAAGCTGCTTGGCAAGGATTTCCCGGTCGCCCTGGGCTTGGTTGAGCATATAGACAAAATCGCTGTTTTCAAAAACGTTTGAAACTTCTCTGCTCGTCAAAAGGTCTTTGACGTTCTGCGTGATACCTGTCGGAATACCGCCCCACTTGCGAAAACGCTTCCAAATCTCGACGGAATAGGCGGCGGTCTGTTCCTCTTTCAAGAGCAAATGAAACTCGTCGATGTAATACCGCGTCGCCTTGCCCTCGCTGCGGTTTACCGTTACTCTGTTCCATACTTGGTCTTGGACGATAAGCATACCGACTTTTTTAAGCTGCGTACCGAGTTCCTTAATATCAAAGCAGACAAGGCGGTTATGAATGTCAACGTTTGTCCTGTGGTTAAAAATGTTCAAGCTGCCGTTTACATAGAGTTCCAATGCCGCCGCGATACGCTGCGCTTCCTTTTCCGGCTGCTTCTTGATTTCGTCGTAGAGGTCGCCCAAAATCGGCATATTTTTAGGCTTCGGGTCGGCAAGGTAGTTGCGGTACACGCTGATAACAGCGCGGTCAATCAAGGTCTTTTCAACAGCTTCCAGCCCGTTTTTACCTCCCATAATCAACTCACAAAAGGAAAGGATAAAATCGCTCTTTAAGGCTATGGGCGTGTCGCCCTCGCTGTAATTGAGGTTAATATCCATAGGGTTAATGTACTGCGTGCTGTTCTGCGAAACCTTGATAACCTGTCCTTTCAAACGTCCGACAAGGGGATAATATTCGGCTTCGGGGTCGCAAATGATAATGTCGTCGGACGTGATAAGAAAAGCGTTTGTGATTTCGCGTTTTGCAGAAAAACTTTTGCCGCTGCCCGGTGTGCCGAGTATCAAGCCGTTGGGGTTTTTCAGCTTCTTTCGGTCGCACAAAATCATGTTGTTGGAAAGGGCGTTTAAGCCGTAATACAATGCTTCGCCGCTTTGGAACAGCTCTTGCACCGTAAAGGGAACGAAAACGGCGGTGCTGCTGGTCGTCAAGCCGCGCTGGATATGGATAAGGTTTTCCCCCAACGGGATAGAGGACATAAGCCCCTGTTCCTGCCGGTAGTCAAGGCGGGTCAAAATGCAGTTGTATTTCTGTGCGATTGCCGCCGCCCCAAATACTTCGTTATCCAATTTCTGCTTGGTATCTGCAAGGTTTAAGACAAGCAGCGTGAGCAGAAACATTCTTTCGTTGCGGCTCTGCAAATCGCGGAGTAGGTTTTTTGCTTCCCCGCCGTAGGTGGCAAGGTCAGACGGAATAATATCCATGTCGTAGCCGCTGCGGATTGCTTTCTTTTGTTCCTCAATCTTCATGCGGTCAAGGTCGGTGATCTTGCGCTTAATCGTCTTGATTGCTTCGTTGTGGTCGATACTCTGAATGTGCAGATTAACGATAATCCCGTTTTCCGCGTCCATGAAGTCGGCAAGCATACGGTCGGAGAGTTCCGGCGCGACGATCTGCAAAAAGGAAACCGCACCAAACTTGCCGCCCATTTGAAACATTCGCCCGTCGCCAAATCGGAAAGAGGACGGGGCGATAAAGTCCTTGACGGAAAGCCCGCTTGCGGGTAGCCATTCCCACGCAAAGTTAAAGCGTTCCCCGTCCGGGTGAAAAATCCCATGCAGCACTTCAAGACGCTGTTTCCCGTCCAATACCCGCGCCGCCGCGCCGATCACCTTAAAATGGTTGAGGGTGTCCGTTTCAATGCGGGCAAGACGCGCCCGCGCCGATCTAATGTCCTTTGCTTCAACGGTAAAGGTGAGAAACTTGGTTTTGATAAGCCCGTTGTTTCCGCGTTCAAGCTGCGTCCTAAGCATTTCGGTGTATTCTGCTCTGATACTGTCGAAGTCGTCATTCTGCGGTGCAATCGTGATACTGTTCTTAAAATCGTCCTTGTTCGCATGGCGGCTGATTAGGGAAAGCTGCACGCTGATAGAAGCGTCGAACGAGTTATACATATCGCAAAGGGCTTCAAAAATGGCGGTTTTGTCGTCCGGCTGCGCAAGCTGATAATTTATATCCTCAAACTCAATGCACTTGGAATACCGCCCGTTTGCAAGGCGGCAAATCCCGTCCTTATACATTCGCTCAAACGGTATGCTGTCCTGCGCCGTATGGGGCTTCCCGTCGCCCTTTGCCTGTCGGATAAGGGTATCTATCTGTTTTCTTTCCTGTCGGGAAAGTTTACGCTTTTCGTTTTGGGTGTTTTTCTTTTCCTTTGACAATCGCCCGTACCTCCTTATCTAATTGCTCTTGCCGCGCAAGGGCGGCATAAAAATTGTTGGTCTGATAAGGTCGCTCTTTGGGGCGAAGAAACTTCACTTCCACAAATTGCCGAATAATCACTTCCAGCGGTTGCCCGTTTTTCTCGTACATGGCAAGCAAAAACATAGGCAGCATGGCAAGCACCATGCACAATGCCGCTGCGCTCGTTCCAACGCTGCCTTTTACCAAAAAGAACAGCGGCAGTCCGATTGCTACCGCCGCGCTGAAACAAATTAGCTGTCGTTTGGTAAGGTTGAACATTACCTTGCTTTTGATTTTTGTTAAGTCCTTTGGGACGGTTACATACGCCATTTCAAACCTCCTTTCTGCCCGGAATGTAATCTTCAAAGCGGGGAACAGCATAGAAAAGCCGCTTGTTGTTTACCCACCGTTGCAAATGGCGGGTAACAGGCGGGGCGGTTGGACGCTCGTAAATCATCACATACGGGTCAAAGCCCATAGCCCGCAAGGTGTTCACGCGGTATAAATCCTGTTCGTGAGTGCTGCCGTAGTTGGTAAGAACATACACGCGCCGCTGGCGGCTGCTCTTAATAGCTGTCAAATCCAAAAAACGTTGGAAATACCCGGTCAAGTCCTCGTCGGGATTATCCCATGCAAAATGTACCGCTTTTATCCGTACCCGATTTAACAGGCTGACATTATCCCTGTTCACAAGGCGAATATCCAGCCCTTGCGAAAAATCCACCCATGCGCGGCTTCGTATAAGCTGCTCAATGAGATTTTCATGGTCGGGACAGGCAAGCAGATTAGCGTCCATGATTTTTATTTCCGGCTGCCATTTCCAAAACTCGGACAAATCCGCAACCTTAACGCTTTTGCGTCCCTCTTTACCGCTGACAATGCAAAACCCGCAATTTCTCGGACAACCCCGGCTTAAAAAGCCGTAAGCAATCCCGAAAAACTGCGGGTAGATTGAATAATCCGGGCAACTGTGTTCCACTTCCGGCGGCAAGCGGTTTTTCGTGTCGTAGCCCGTACCGCCGAAAATGACCTGTTCCGCGTTGGTAACGGTTATCGTGTCTTTGGAATAGGTGTCCGTAAAGACGCGGCTTTTATATACAAGGTCGTACCGCTCCTTTGTGTTCCACCATTCCACCGTATGCCCCTTTGCTTTATGATACGCGGATAGCTTCATCAAGCAGAGGTTGGGGAAGTTATGGCTGTCAACGTCGATTAAGCCGATTTTCAAATCATAACTCACCCCCTTAATGTGCCGAAAAGACGCTCTTTGCAAGGCTCCCTGTTTTGAAAAGGGTAAAGCACAAGAGGACGGTATAGCCCATGCAAGCCCAGATCGCGCCGGATATGTCGTCGGTCGCTGCGATTGTCTGTATCAACACCGCATAAATGCCGACACACACCAAAATCAAAAACGCTTGAAAACCAAGCGCAAGCAAAGATTTTAAGTAATTCTGTCCCATGCTGCCCCATTCGTGATTTACCATTGTTGCCATCGGGATAGGGGCAACGCTCGTTACAAGATATATTTCAATCATGCGCCCATACACCACAAGCATAATGCAGATTGACAGGGCTTTCATGGTAAGCCCTACAAAGAGGGATTGAAACCATAACCCCAAAAGACCGCCCACGCTCATAGCGTCGAGTTTTGCTTCAATGTCGGTAATGACGGTGGTAACGTCTATGCTTGTATCGGATATGATAACCCCCGCGCTCTGATTGACGACGCTCTGCGTAACGTCAAAAACTCCCATGACGATATTCCAAGTATTTGTTACCAGCAGCACCGCAACAAAGGTTTTGAAAATCCATTTGAAAAAAATCCAAGTGTCGAGATCGTGCAGATTGTTTTTTTCAATTACAAGCTGGATTAGTTCATAACACATGACAAAGGTAATGATAACGCCCGCAATCGGTACAATGACGTTTTCCGAAAGGCTGCGTATCATGTTGAATATGCCCGCGTTCCACCCGGCGGGGGTCGTGCCGACTTGCGTTGCAATTTCTCCAACCTCTGTATTTACGCTGTCAAACAAGCCGGAGAGGTTCGATAAAATCCCGTCTGTCAAAATGCCGCGAAACCAATCTTCAATCATCTGCCATATCAAAAGTTAATCCCTCCTTTCCCGCGCCCTCCCGTTTCCGAGAGGGCGCGGCGGGTGGTATTTGTTTTAGGCATTATCCAAAAAGTTTGGAAAGAAGCGGAACAAGGGTGCCGCCGATCAAGGCGACGCCACCGCCCGCCATAAGCTGCTTCATGCCCTGGCTCTTTGCGCCCGGATTGTCATTGCCGTAACCCTCCATGAGGTTGATAGCCCCCCAAATGCCAAGACCTGCGCCAAGCGCGATAACCAAAGTCTGCAATACACCAACTGCGCTGTTAAAGAAATCCATATAAACCTCGCTTTCTGCCGCTTTGCGGCTCAAAAAATGTTGTTGAAAATGAAAATGCCGCCGTTATTCCTCGGCGGCTGCGTCCTCGTCGGACAAATCTATTTCGTATATGTCAAAGGCTTCATCGGGCTTTACGATTGCCGGACGGGTAGACATATACCGTTCAACGTCAAAAGCGTTTTTCTTGTCGAAGTCGGAAAGGTATTTGTAGTTCGGGTGTTTCGTGATGTCGTATTTGTCGCTTAAAAAGGGACGTACACCGCGTAGCTGCAAAATACATTTCCCACCGTCCATAACTGCTATTTCGTCCTGTGTCATCAACTCCTTTCCTAATTTTTGATAAGTAAGTCCATGAGAAACCTGCGTGCCGCGATTTTCGGAAGTGTTGAAACTGTCGATTGTTTCCCGTCCCAAGTTATCCGAAATCTCTTTTGCATTTTTCCCACGTCCTCCCAAAAACAAGGTGCTGTCGGCATTATCAAGTATGATTTCTGCCGCGTCCCTGTAAATGGCTTTTAGCTGGCTCTGCGATTGCAGAATGATAGAAGCGGACATTTCCCTACTGCGGATTGTAGCAATCAATTTATCGAAGCGGGGTATCTGTCCGATGTTCGCAAACTCGTCAAGCAAAAAGCGGACGTGAACAGGCAATTTGCCGTTGTATTCGTCGTCTGCTTTATCACAAAGCAAGTTGAAAAGCTGTGATTGCAAAATAGCGATAACAAAATTAAAAGTGTCGTCGGTATCGCTCATTATGAGGAAAAGCGCGGTTTTCCGGTCGCCCAATGTGTCAAGTTCCAATTCATCATAGGACATGAGTTCCCGGAGTTCCTCTATATCAAAAGGGGCAAGCCGCGCACCGCAAGAAATAAGGATTGACTTTGCCGTTTTGCCAGAGACAAAAAGTCAAGGACTTTTTCATCAAATTCAAAAAAGAAGTCACATTTTGCGGACTTCCTCACGGAGCAGACGCTTGATTTTGTCCTCCATCGTTTCTTTTGCAGTCTGGCTGAAATGCACACGGACGATATAGGTTGTTTTGCCGATCTGCTTTCTCACAGTCGGGCAAGGGGTACTGTTGGTTGCGGTATTGTTCATTCAAAATCCTCCTGTAAATGAAAAATGCCCGGTGACTGTTCATCATCGAGCGGTGTCAGTATGAGGGAACAAGGCAAGGCGGCAACATTAAGGTATCTATAAAACCCTTGCCGTCTTTGCCACGCTTGCCGTGTTCCTGTTGTCAGTCTCGGAGATAGCAGACCCATGCTGTGCCGTCTTTCTCGGTCACAAGTCTGTCCCCGATACGGCTCTTTGCCGTTCTCATGGTGCGTGAGGAAATCCCACGCTCATTGACCGTCTTTTCCAGCTCTGCGCTCGGCATACGCTTTCCGTCCGCAAGCAGTTCCAGAATGAGCATTTGCGCCTGTGCGGTCTTGCTCTCGGTCTTAGCGGTGTCCGTCCCGGCAAGAAGCTCGTCAGCGGTAATGTCATAAGCCCCTATCCATTCAAAACCTTTCTCGTCTCCCAGAGAAAAGGCAAGAGACTGACCGGGCGGCGCAAGGGAGCTTTTCTCATGGATAAGCACCCTCGTTGTGGGACTGTCCTTCAGCTTACCAATAAACAGCAGACTGCGGACTGCCGCCGTAATGTCGATAGACCCCAATCCCCGGTAGGTGCTTTGCGTTCCTGCGGCTTTGTTCAGGTGTCCAATCAGCACGATAGCGCACCCGGTAGCCTGTGCAATGTCTCCCAAACTGCGGAGTATCGGGCGCACCTCGTTTGCTCTGTTCATGTCCACATCTGCGCCCAGAAACGCCTGTACCGGGTCAATGATAACCAGCCTTGCGTTGTTTTCCCGGATTGCCCTTGCGATGCGCTCATCGGCAAGGGTCAGCGGTGTGTCCCTATCGTCAATGACAAGCACTCGTTCAAGGTCTGCGTCAGCTTCCATCAGCCGGGGCTTAACGGTATCGCCCAAACCGTCCTCGGCGGTCTGATAGATGATGTTGAAAGGCTCAAGGGTCTCCATACCAGGTAAAGGCTTTCGGTTGGTGCAAGCCGCCGCAAGACGCATGGCAAAGTAGGTCTTACCCTCGCCGGGGTTGCCCTGTATAATCGTCAGCTTTCCAAAGGGGATATAGGGAAACCATAGCCAATCCACGCTCGTAAGCTCCACATCTGCCATGCGGAGCATGGGAACAGGCTGGGCGGTGGGCAGCTCTCGCAGCGTGATTGTCTCGGCTATGAATTTGCGGCTGGGAATGTCCCCTTGCTGACGGAGAACATCGTTCCAGTCTTTCCTTGCCGGGACAAGGCGAATGACGGCGATCTCACCGGGAATGTCCTGTGCCAGTCGGGTGCAGGCTTCACTTCCTGCGGTGTCGCTGTCAAGGCAGAGGAACACTTTTCGGGTGTCCTTGCGTTCAGAAAGAAAACGGTCAAGGGCTTTGCCTGAAACGCCGCCCAGGGCAAGGTAGCTCCTTGTCTGCCAGTCCTGCGGATAAAGGCAGATAAAGGACAAAAGGTCAATCGGTGCTTCAAAGACAAAGAGCTGGTTGCCGTTTCCCTCATAGTGGAACGGATAGGATTTGTCAGACCCGGCAATGTCCTGTCTGAATGGGTCTGCCGTTCCTCGCACATGGGCGTATCTCGGCGTACCGCTTCGGTCTCTGCCGACAAACACAACATTGTGCCGCTTTGCGTCCTCGTAAATATCCCCGGAAAGAAGAAAAGCCTCAACAAGCGTTTTGTTGAGACCTCGGCTTTCGCAAAGATATTGAATTGCTCTGTCGGCTGTTCTGTTGTGCAAGGGCAAGTGAAACGCTGTGGGCGGTGCTGTGCTGGCTTCGCTCTGTCCCTCGGCGCTTTCGCCGGTTAAGAGCTGGACTGCTTCGGGAAAGGACTTGCCGTAAAACTCCATGACAAAATCAATGGGATAGCCGCCCTTGCTCTGGCTGTGGCGAAACCACTTGTTTCCCCGGACGGTCAGGCTGTCATGTTCTTTCCAGCGGTATTCCCGTCCGCTTTTGATAAGCGTCTCTCCCTGTGTGCGGAGAAAATCTTCCAGACTGACGGCGTTTGCCCGGTCAATCTGTGCTTGGGTGTAATTCATCGGGATAGTTCCTCCTTTTTGTGTCGTGTTTGGGGTCGATTTTGGTGCATTTGTTCCTCTGTACGCTCGTTAAATCGGGCGGCAGTATCTACACATGACTTGACCTTCCAAAGACGGTGTAAATCGTCTCTGACGGTCTTAAACTCGCCATAGGTGGTGTTGTGCGCCTGTTCCAGCTCGTCATACTCTTCGGTCAGCTTTTTCATATCCACCTTGCCGTCCGGGAACTCTCCGGTCAGCTTGCGTCTGGCGGCGTAGAACTGTTTCAGTTCCGCTTCATGCTCTGCCTTGTACTTGGCTCTGGGCTTCTCAAACTTGATTTTCTGCAAGCCGTCATAGACAGGCTTCAAGCTCTGGAAAGCAGCGGAGCTGTCATAGAGCTGCTTAATTGCTTTCATTCGGGCGGTCTGTTCGTCCAGCGTTTTCTTCAAGCTCTCTGTGGCAGCACTGTGTTCGCTGACACGGCGTTCCAAATCCTCAAGGGAGTAAATGCCGTTTGCCCGGAGATAATTGAAAGTCTCGTTCATCTCCTTTAGATTGCTGACCTTGCCTTTCTGCGAATATGCCCCGGCTCTGCGCTGGGTGTAATAGGCGTTCAGCAGAGAAACAAGGTCGGGTGCCTGCGGCTTGGCAAGCTCCGCTTTTGCTTCGGCAATCCAATCAAACAGGAGAGCGATTTTCTTCTTGATGTCCCGGATAACGGCATTGGTGGCTCTGATCCAGCGGTTGAACTCGCCTTTCTCGGTGCGTATGCCTTTCTTCTCCATTGCCCGGACGGTTGCGCCCTCATGGACGGTGGGAAGAAGCTCCACGCCCTGACGCTCATAGCTTCGGTGGTCGATACGAACATCAAGCCCTTTCTCCGCAAACTTGGCGTTGCATAGTTCCGCCCATGTCTGCCGCCAATGTTCCAGCGTTTCGGGACTGCCCCAGTCGGTAGTGGGAACGGCGTTGAACACAAACTTTCCGTCTCCGTCTCGGATACGGTTGCCGTCCTCGTCCAGCTCATACACCCGGCGTTGCTTTAGTCCCCATTTGCCGTTCTGCTCGATGGGGCGGATGGGGCAAAGCACATGAAAATGCGGGTTTGGTATGCCGCCGTCCTCCCGGTCTGGCTGGTGTACGGCGAAGTCAACCACCATGCCACGGCTCACAAAGTTCTCCAACAAAAATTGCCTTGCAAGAGCGATGTTTTCCTCAAGGGAAAATTCATTCTGCAAGGCAATGTCAAAGCTGTATGCAAGCTGGGCGTTCTTTCCACGCTCGGCTTTTTCCACGGCGTTCCATAGGGTCTGGCGGTCTGCGTATTCGGGCGGTGCATGGGACGGCAGGAGAATATCGGAGCAGATCACGCCGCCCTTGCGGGTGTAGTCGCTGTATTCGCCGTAATACTCGCTATACAATCGCTCCCCGGCACGGTAGGCGGCAGAAGCAATAGCGGACTGTCCTGCGCTTCGCTTAGTCTGCGTGACGCTCAGATGAAATAGTGCCATCGGCTTTCAACTCCTTTTCTCTGTTTGCTTGGCTGATATGGGTAATCGCCATGTGACGGACGGCTTGCTGGACTTCGGACAGAGAAAAGATTTGTTCCATCAGCTCTGTCATTTCGGTGCGTGTGAGATCTTTGACCTCCGGGGCAAGGCTCTCAATCGTGCCGCCCAGATTGCAAAGGCGGTGGGTGCGCTTGGTGCGTTCGCCTTTCTCCAGATACTTCTTTCTGTTCTCCAGACGCTCCAGCTTGTGCTGTTCCTGTGCAAGCTGCGTCTCGGCTCGTTCCTTTTCGGTTCGGAGCTGTTCAAGGGTTTTCGGTTTTGTCATTGTGATTGACCTCCTTTTTTGATTTTGGGGATAAAAAAAGACCGTCAACTTTTCGCATAGTGCGACCAGTCAACGGTCAGTTTTTCGGTATTCGTTATGTTCTAAAATCAGTTCTTTGAAAGATGGCGTTTTTCAATCTCTAATGTTATGAGGGTAGCAGTCATTAGATAGAGGACGGCTATGACACATTCCAAAGCAAGCGAATTGATAGGGCGAGGATAAAAATGTACTAACGCCATTGCCAACAGTCTAATCGGGAAATATGTGCCTAACCATGCAGAGACTTTATAAAACCGCTTGCGGAATTGTATTGTTCTCTCATTCTGCTCATTTGCCTTTTTTTGATATGCGTATTCAAAGCCTCCAACCATAGCAATAAAAGGAATAAAACTCAGGACACCAAAGAAAATGTTTTGCAGGATAACAACAGACATGAATTGAATGATCAACACCATCACTTCAAGAGTGAGCAAAAAAATCATGATCTGGTGGACGCCGTCCGTTTTGACTTCCTTAACTTTCGGCAGGTCATTGTCGCTTTGGTATTCATCATTTAGCAAGTAGTCTGTTGTAACCTGAAACAGCCTACTGAGTTGAAGAATGTTTGTTGCATCTGGCATAGCCGTTCCCATTTCCCAACGGGAAATGGCTTGCCTTGATACGCCCAGCTTATCAGCTAACTCTTCCTGTGACATTCCATTGGACTTTCTCAACCTAACAATCTTATCTGATAATTTCATAATGAAATCCTCCTTTGATTTGGTGATTTCATTATAGCAATGAACGCTTTCAGCCACCACCACTTCAAGTTTACATTTCCGCAACATAACTTTACGCTGTGTTTTTACTTGCTGGCGGCGAACAGCATTTTATGCTGTTTGCAGACGGCAAGTCCACAAGGGATAGCCGCATAAGCGGCGCAAGGGGGTGTAGCCACCTTGACGGAACGAAGTGACGAAACATGCTCGGTCGGGCAGTTTTCTTCTGCTGACCGGGAATGAAGCTCCGCAGGACGCACTACTCTCGACAGAGAGTATAGAAGTGCGCCCTTTAGTTCCTAAAGGGATTTTATTGGTTCAGTAAACAGGAATTGGTAAGTTATTCTTGTTTTTCCTCTGTTGTTTTTTCACTGATATTTTTTATTTCTTCCTGAAGCTTTTTGATTTCCTCGTAAAGCACTACCGCAGCACCAACAATCAGCCCTGCCAAAAGGATTAACCCGATATAGATAGGGTAAATAAAACTTAGGTCTGCACCACCACCGCCCATGATTGGTTTGAGTAAGATTCCCCATAGCCCGCCTAATAGCACCACAGCAATAAACATTGCAGCCATTGCAGCAATCACTTTTTTCATCTGTCAGTCCCCTTTCAAATCCTGATTTGTTGCTCAATTTTCGTATTTAAATCATATCATAAAATCCATGAACAATTCAACCGCAACTTTGGAATATATGAGAAAAGTCCGAACAGTTTTCTGCCCGGACTTCCTCGCTCAATCATAAATCAATTCTGCTTTCACAATCTCCTCTGCCTGTGCCTTGCAAGCGTTCATCTGCCGCACCCATTCCATTTGATTATCGGCTTTCAGTTGCTCGGTCACGCCGTACTGCTTTGCCAGCTTCGGCACGATCAGCTCCATGCGGTTTCGTGCCGCTTCTTCAATCTCGGCGCAATGTTCAAAGAGCTTGTCGGATAGCACCAGCTCATTGAACAGTATCGGGCGGTGCATTTCCAGATACGCCTTGCGGAGTCTGCCGTAGTGTCCGAGGGGCTTTGTCTTGCGGATAATGATGTTCGGGATAAGATAATCTCCGTTCTGTGTGTAAGTGATATTCATGCTGTTTGTACTCCTTTCATCGGCTCTCTCTGCGGTAAACTGCTGACAGGGACGAACACGCCCTTTGCAATGTCCTCCGCACGAATGGCGGCTTTCTTAGCTTCAATTTCTGCCTTTTTCCGCTTCTTGATTTTGTCCTCGTATCGCTTCTGCGCTCCGCTGGCTTTCCGCTTCAAGTAGTTCTGATGAAGCCTGTCCTTGCGTTCCTCACGCTTGCGGATTTCCTCTAATTCCTCCGGGGTAAGCTCCGCTTCTCCAAACGCCGGGGGAACGAATCGCCCAACAAAATTGAAGTAAATCTCGACCTCCTGTGTGGTCTGTATACTGCCTTTACGGTCACGCTCATGCACAAGGATTTTCTCGATAAACTCGTTGAGCATAGCAATGGTCAGCTTGTCGAAGTTCTCATACTTGTCAATCAGAGCGATAAAACGATCAGCGTCCTTTTCGTGCTTCTCATAGCTCTTGACAGCCTTTTCCAGAACAGAGATTTCAGCGGTAAGCTCGGACTGTTCCTTTTCGTATTGAGCGTCCAGAGTGGCGTATCTGCTGTCGGACAGCTTGCCTAAAATGTTGTCCTCATAGATTTTGCAGAGCAGGACTTCCAGCTCGGAAACTCTCTGCTTTGCTGTGGCAAGGCGTGTGCGCTGTTTTCTGACCTCTGCCGTCTGCTGGCTGGACTGCGCTTCCTGCACCACACGGACAAACTCAGCTCGGTCATGCTTGGCATACTCGGCAATAGCTTTGAGCATTTCGGAAACAAGGGACAGTACCACATCTTCATTGATACGGTGCTGTGTCGTGCAGAGCTTTCCAACTGGGACTTTGCTGTATTGGGAACAGGTATATTGAGAAATGCGCTTGCCGTTGTTGGTGCGGTGGACATACATCTTGCCGCCGCAATCGGCACAATAAAGCAAGCCTGTGAGGGGAGCTGCTTCGCCCCAGCCGTCCGGGTAGCGTCTGACATTCCCACGGATTTTCTGCACAAGGTCAAAGGTCTGCTGGTCAATAATGGCTTCGTGCGTATTCTCAAAAATCGTCCATTCGTCCTCCGGGACATAATGGCTTTTCTTGTCCTTGAAGTGCTTTCGGGTCTTGAAGTTGATGGTGTGTCCCAGATATTCACGCTTTTCAAGAATGTTGCAGATGGTGGAAGAACCCCAGCCGTACACATCTTTGAAGGTCTTATTTTTGTTCACGCCCTCGCCGTGCCGGGCAAGGTAAGCGGACGGAATGAGGACTTTTTCCGATTTCAGTTTGCTGGCGATCTGATACGGACCGTAGCCGTCAATCGTCATGGAAAAGATACGCTTTACCACTTCGGCGGCTTCGGGGTCAACCAACCATTGGTCTCTGGCTTCATTCCAGAGATAGCCGTAAATGACCGTGCCTGTGAGGTGCTTGCCGGACTTGCCTTTGGACTGGAAAGTGGAACGGATTTTACGGCTGGTGTCTCTGGCGTAGTATTCGTTCATAATGTTGCGGAAAGGGGTAAAATCATCGTCCCCTCTGGCACTGTCCACGCCGTCATTGATGGCGATAAGGCGAACGCCACGCTGACGCAGGATTTCCATAATCTGACCGACTTTCAGATAGTCACGACCCATGCGGCTCATGTCCTTGATGCACAAATACTCCACATTCCCGGCTTCCACTTCTTTCATCATTGCTAAAAATCCGGGACGGTCAAAGCAAGTACCACTAATGCCATCGTCCGTGAAATGGACAATGTTTGTAAAGCCCTGCCGTGCGGCGAACTCCTCCAACATTGCCTTTTGATTGGATATGGAATTGCTCTCACGCTGTTGGTCATCATCTTTGCCAAAGTCATCACGGCTCAGTCGTTCGTACAGAGCTGTGATTTTCTCATTTTTTCTCATAACTTGCGCTCCTTTCTTCGGTTTTAGGTTGTGTGTTCTAAGAGACTTCCCAACCGCTTGATTAAGAAGTCTTTTAGAGCATACAACACCCGCCGCCAATTTGTATTTTTTATATTGCTTTACCGCGAAATGGTCGGGGCTGCGTTCTTCCAAATCGGCAAAGAGCAGATCAACGGGGCTTTGGTATTCCTCGTCGTCCTCGCGTGCTTCGCTTGCATTGATAAGTTCAAGCAGCGTTGTAAAGTTCATTTCCTCGGCGGGGGCTTCATACCAAATGTAGCCGATCAGCGCACAATATAATAATCTCTCGGCTTTCACCCAAAAATCTTCCGCGCTTTTTTCTCCCTCGCCTTTGGTATTCACGATAAGGGTATTGACAACCTTTAACACGTCCTTTTCGCTGCGGATATAGACAAAGGGGTTATAGTGCATACTTTTCCGAAAGTTTATCGTGTTCAGTACCTTAATGCGGTAGCCTGCCCGTTGCAGCAGCTTTCCGCACTCGATTAGGACGGTGCCTTTCGGGTCGGTCAAGACGTAGGAAGAATGAAGCTGCATTAAATTAGGCTTTACAAAAAACCTTGTTTTTCCGCTGCCGCTGCCGCCGATCACCACGACGTTTTTATTTCTCGCGTATTTCGGCTGCTTCGGGCGGCTGTTCATGGTAAGGCGTTCGGTCTGCGTCAAAATGATGTTGTTCTGAAAATCCGGGTCGATATAGGGCTTTATATCTTCGGCGTTGCCCCAACGTGCGCTGCCGTATTCTGCGCCCTTGCGGTATTTGCGGGCATTTTTCCCTTTGAAATAGACAATCAGACGGATAACCACCGCGCCCACAATGCCAATAAGCAAATCCAACGGGTGAACGCTCGGCAAGGCATTTGAAAACGCTTCGGAAAATCCCTGTGTGATATTGAGTATCTTTTCGGAAATATCCGCGCCGGGGGCAAGCCGCACCGCCTGTCCCACCTTATCAAAGAGATAGACAAAGAACACATACGGGATATTCGAGATTATCAGCTTTTTGTAGTTTATCTGCTTCATATCTCGCGCCCCCTGTCTATTTTCTTTACCTTGTCGCGGGCGGCGTTAAGCTGCTTCGCCTTGTCCTTTGCTGCGGCAAGGGCTTTGCGGATAGAGGGCTTTTTATCCCTGTTCAGCTTCTTTGCGGAAAACTCTTGAAACGCTGCGGTCATAACGTCCGCGTCCCTGCCTTTGAAAAACACAAGGTAACGGGTCTGTTCGCCCTTAACCTTTTTCAGCGAAAAATCTATGTTGTATTTCTTCGCGGTACTCTCAAAGGCTTTGATATTGCTGTCGGTGATCTCGATGTTGGAAACACCCGCATTTTGCTTCATAAGCTGCCGCATGGTCTGTTTCCCATGCGGGGCTTTGCTTTTCTGCTCCAAAAACTTCTTGATTGCTTTCTGTAACGCCTGTTCGGTAAGCCTTGCCGCGCCTTTTCCCACGTTGACGGATAGGGCAATCGTTTTTTGGGTTACTTCCTCCTGCAAGGTATCAACTCCTTTCCCGGTAAACTGCGGCTATGCTCATTTGCTGCCGTAAAAGTCGTGATTGACAAGGGCGGTATAGTAGCTGTCAATGGTACTCGGCGCGTTGAACAGCACCGCTTTTAGATACTGCTTGATGTTGCGGATTTTGGTTGTGTTCTCCCTCATGCAGTCCAAAACAAACTCAACGTGGCTGCTGTTCAGCTTCATAAACTTTGATTTGACAAGTTCGGCGGGGTAGTCGTCCCCGGCGATACGGATTGTCTTTCGGGCTGTGCAGACGGTTTCCAGCATGATTTCTACAATCTCGTCCAAACGGTCTTTATCCATTTTGGGGTCTTGAATGAGAATGTCATAGTCGATGTTTTCTTTGATGATTTCCCGATAAATCTCTATTGCACTGTTTGTTTTCGCTTCCGTTCTTTTCCTTTCCGGCGGCGTAGCCGCTTCGTCCTGCTCATAAGGCAAGGGATTTAGGGAATGGAAAGGAATGGAATGGGTACTTGATAGATCAGTAATTGATTGTTCTTTACTTGATATATCTTTATTTAATTGCGTTGGATTTTCCAACGTAGGTTTTTCCTGCGTAGGTTTTTCCAACGTTGGATTTTCCAATGTTGGATTTTCCAATGTAGGTAAATCCGATGTAGGCGGCTTTTCGCTGCTGGTAGCTGCTTCCGGCTCTTTGGGCTGCGGCTGCTCATATATGACATAATCCGCGCCGCGCAAACGTCCTTTCTCGTCGCGTTCCCGGCTGCGGACGATATATCCGGCTTTTTCAAGTTCTTTGACCGCTTCGCGGATTGCGTCGATCTTCTCGCGGTTGATGTGAGATAAGCCCGCAAGGGTATAATCCCAATCTTCGGGCAAGGACAGCATTTGCGAAAGCAAGCCTTTTGCCTTTAAGGTGAGTTCCTTATTGCGCAAGTGGTGGTTGCTCATAACGGTATAGCCCGTATTTCTCTCAACTCGGAAAACTGCCATTTTTTATCACTTCCTTTCTCGGTTTGCGTGGAATATTAGAAAGCCGTTTTGGGCGGTTTTGGTATTGCAGTATGCCTTTGCCGTTTTTGCGTCTGAAAAGCCTTGTATTACAAGGGCTTTTTCGCGCCTAACGTTCCACGTTACCGCCTGTTTTCGGGCATAAAAAACCGCAACTCTTTTCAAGCTGCGGCGACATATCCTATTCACTTAAAAACGCCATATCAAGGCTTGTCCAACCTTGCTACGGCGTTTTAGGTGTAATTATAGGGGTTGTTTAATTGTCTTTAATGTGCTGAAAGCCGCATGGTTACGGCATTTTCCTTGTTGTGCATATATTGACGGGGCAGTGGGGCCGGTGAGGCCCATGGGGCCGGTGGGGCCCGTGGGGCCCGTGGGGCCCGTGGGGCCGGTGGGGCCGGTGGGGCCCGTGGGGCCCGTGGGACCGGTGGGGCCCGTGCGGCCAGTGGGGCCCGTGGGGCCCGTGGGGCCCGTGGGACCGGTGGGGCCCGTGCGGCCAGTGGGGCCGGTGGGGCCGGTGGGGCCGGTGGGGCCGGTGGGGCCCGTGGGGCCCGGCACAGGACAGAACTGCGTACAACAGCAACAGCAGCAGCAGCCGTTGTCCCCACTGTCGTTGGGCCGATAAATATTCATAAGAGGCAAAAAGCTCCTTTCGCTTGGTGGTGGCCGCGCCTGGCGCGGCATTTCTTGACGGACCGCTGGTTCCGCCGTCCCATACTATGCCGTTGCGCCGGCCGCCGTGCCGGGGAAAAATAGCGGTTGACTTTTCCGCTGCAGGCACATATACTGTGGGTATAACAAAATATGGTCGGATGACGGGGCCGGGAGAGTGCGATTTGATTCGCCGCCGAAGGGGAAGCGCAGTGATCTCTCAGGCATCAGGATCGGCCCCCGACGAAGCTCTGGAAAGCGGAGTTCCGCTCCGCGCCGAAGAGGCAATCCCAGCGTATGGCGCCTGATTTCCGGCAGGTACCGCACCGCTTGGGGGAAAACTTTCAGGTTATGGGACAGAGGCGCATGGCTTATTTGCCATGCGCTTTTTTGCGTCCAAAACAGCGTTCCGTGCCGCCGCATGCGGCGGCACGGAACGACGAAGGAGGAGCAACCGATGGAAAAAAAGACCCCGCTCTACGACCGCCATGTAACGGCGCTCGGCAAGATCGTGCCCTTCGCGGGCTGGCTGCTGCCGGTGCAGTATTCCGGCGTGATTGCCGAGCATATGGCGGTACGCCAGGCCTGCGGACTGTTCGACGTATCCCATATGGGAGAGCTGGTGCTCCGGGGCGCGGACGCTCTGGCAAACGTGAACCGCCTGATGACCAACGACTTTACCGGCATGTACGCCGGTCAGGCCCGCTATTCCCCCATGTGCTACGAAAACGGCGGCGTGGTGGACGACCTGATCGTCTACAAATGCACCGATACGGCCTACCTCATCGTGGTCAACGCCGCCAACAAGGACAAGGACGCCGCCTGGATCGCCGCCCATCTTACCGGGGCGTGTACGATGGAGGACCGCTCCGACTCCATCGCCCAGCTGGCCCTCCAGGGCCCCCGCGCGCAGGCGATCCTGCGCCCTCTTGCCGGGGAGCTGCCGGAGAAAAGTTACTCGGCCGTGCTTCAGGGCGCGGTGGATGGCATCCCCTGTCTCATCTCCCGTACCGGCTATACCGGGGAGGATGGCTTCGAGCTCTACTGCGCCTCCGGCGACGCTCCCCTGCTATGGGATAAACTGCTTTCAGCGGGCGCGGACTACGGCCTGATCCCCTGTGGTCTGGGCGCCCGGGACACCCTGCGGCTGGAGGCGGCCATGCCCCTCTACGGCCACGAGCTCTCCCCGGAGATCAACCCCTACGAGGCAGGGCTCGGTATCTTTGTGAAGCTGGATAAGCCGGACTTCATCGGAAAAGCCGCCCTGCAGGCCGCCCGCCCCGTGTCCCGCCGCCGGGTAGGCCTGCGGATGACCGGCCGCGGCATCGCGCGGGAGCAGTGCCCGGTGTACGGCGGCGACCGGCAGATCGGCCTGGTCACCTCCGGCACCCACTGTCCCTATCTGGGCCACGCCGTGGCCATGGCTCTGGTGGATGCGGCCTTCCAGGAACCGGGCGCCAAGGTCCAGGTGGACGTACGGGGCCGCCGGGTAGAGGCCGAGGTCGTCAAAACCCCGTTTTATCAACGAGCGTGATCCCAATACGGTATGTATTCCAATCCGATATTATCATCAGGAGGTCATTCTTATGAACATTCCCACCGAGCTGCGCTATGCCAAGAGCCACGAGTGGCTGAAGGAGGAAGACGGGGTCTGTACCGTAGGCCTCACCGATTTTGCCCAGGATTCTCTGGGGGACATCGTCTTCGTCAACCTGCCCCAGGCGGGGGACGCGGTCACCGCCGGGGAGGCCTTTGGGGACGTGGAGTCCGTCAAAGCCGTCTCTGACGTCATTTCCCCCGTCACCGGCGTGGTAAAGGCGGTCAACGACGCCCTGCTGGACGACCCCGCCCAGGTGAACGCCGATCCCTACGGCGCCTGGTTCATCCAGGTGGAGTCCGTCACCGATACCGAAGCGCTGCTGGATGCCGGGGCCTATGAGGCCCACTGCGCAGGGGAGGGCTGACCGGCATGGGAAGCTTTCTGCCCTCCACCGCGGCCGAGCGCGCCGGTCTGTACGCCGCCCTCGGTCTGAGCGGCCCGGCGGATCTGTATGCCGACGTGCCTGCGTCCGTGCGCGTCGGCGGAGCGCTGGAGCTGCCCGCCCCCATGAGCGAGCTGGAGGTGCGCCGGACCCTGGAGGCGCTCTCCGGGCAAAACACCCGGTTTTCCACCATTCTGCGGGGCGCGGGCGCCTATGACCACTACATCCCCGCCGCCGTGGGGCGCATCGCCGCCAAGGAGGAGTTCGTCACCGCCTACACCCCCTATCAGGCGGAGATCAGTCAGGGCATCCTGCAGTCGATTTTCGAGTTTCAGACCATGATCTGCGAGCTGACCGGCATGGACGCCGCCAACGCCTCGGTATACGACGGCGCGTCCGCCGCCGCCGAGGCGCTGGCCATGTGCCGGGACCGGAAGCGGACGCGGGCGGTGATTTCCGGCGCGGCCCATCCGGACGTGATCGCCACAATCAGGACCTATTGTTTCGGCTCCGGGATGGAGCTGGCCGTGGCCCCCGTGCGGGACGGCGTCACCGACCTGACCGGCCTGCTGGACGAGACCACCGCCTGCGTCTACGTGCAGCACCCCAATTTCTACGGCCAGCTGGAGGACTGCTCCGAGCTGGCCGGAGCCGCCCACGGCGCCGGGGCCAAGCTGATCCTGGGCGTGAACCCCGCCACGCTGGGGGTGCTGCGCGCCCCCGCCGACTACGGTGCGGATATCGCCGTGGGGGAGGGGCAGCCGCTGGGGCTCCCGCTGGCCTGGGGCGGGCCCTACCTGGGCTTTATGGCCGCCACTGCGCCCCTGATGCGCAAGCTGCCCGGCCGCATCGTCGGGGAAACGGTCGATGCGCAGGGGAAACGCGCCTTCGTGCTCACCATGCAGGCCCGTGAACAGCACATCCGCCGGGAAAAGGCCTCGTCCAACGTGTGCTCCAATGAGGCTTTGTGCGCGCTCACCGCCTCGATCTACCTGTCTCTTCTGGGGCCGGAAGGCCTGCGGCAGGTAGGCGAGCAGAGCTGCGCCAAGGCCCACTACCTGGCCGGGGCGCTGTGTGCGCTCCCCGGCGTCTCGCTCCGCTTCCCCGGTCCCTTCTTCCACGAGTTCGTCACGGAACTGCCCCGCGCGCCTCAGGTGCTCGCCGCCCTGGAGGCAAAGGGCATTCTGGGCGGCCTCCCCGTGGAGGGCGGCCTGCTGTGGTGCGTCACCGAGAAGTGCAGCAGGTCTGAGCTGGATGAGGCCGTCGCCATTGTAAAGGAGGTGCTGGGCTGATGGAACTCATTTTTGAACGCAGTCGTCCCGGCCGGGGCAGCGATCTTCTTCCCCCGCCGGACGTGCCCGCCTCCCCCCTGCCCGAGGCGCACCGCCGCGCCGCCGCGCCCCGCCTGCCGGAGGTGGCGGAGAGCGAGGTGTCCCGCCACTATCAAGCCATGGCCCGCCATGCCTTCGGCGTGTGCGACGGGTTCTATCCTCTGGGCTCCTGTACCATGAAGTATAACCCCAAGCTGGGCGAAGACCTGGCCGCCCTGCCCGGCTTTACCGGGATCCACCCGCTCCAGCCGGAGCACACGGCGCGGGGCTGCCGCTCGGTGCTGGACCGTGCCGGCGCATACCTGTGTCAGATCACGGGCATGGACGAAATGACCTTTCAGCCCGCCGCCGGAGCCCATGGGGAGTTTACCGGGCTGCTGCTCATCAAGGCCTACCATGTCCACCGCGGAGATACCGGGCGCACCGTGATCCTGGTGCCCGACTCCGCCCACGGCACCAACCCGGCCTCCGCCGCCATGGCCGGCTTCACGGTCAGGAGCATCCCCTCCACCGCGGAGGGCCTGGTGGACCTGGAGGCGCTGCGCGCCGCCTGCGGCGCCGATACCGCGGGTCTGATGCTCACCAATCCCAACACCGTGGGCCTCTTCGAGCGGGATATCCTGGCTATGACCGAGATCGTCCATGCGGCGGGCGGTCTGGTGTACTATGACGGGGCCAACCTCAACGCCATCATGGGGGTGGCCCGGCCCGGCGACATGGGCTTCGACGTGTGCCACCTGAACCTGCACAAAACCTTCGCCACCCCCCACGGCGGCGGCGGCCCCGGCAGCGGCGCGGTGGGCTGCAAGGCGCTTCTGGCGCCCTATCTGCCCGGCTCCGCGCTGGGCGGCGGCGGCGGGGCGCAGTCCATCGGCCAGGTGCGCGCCTTCCACGCCAATTTCCTGGTGGTGGTGCGGGCGCTGGCCTACCTGCTCACCCTGGGCAATACCGGGGTGCGCCAGGCCGCCGAGGGCGCGGTGCTCAATGCCAACTACCTCAAGCACCGGCTGGAGGCTGCGGGCTATTCCTCCGCCTATCCGGGGCTTTGCATGCACGAATTCGTGCTCACCCTGGAGCAGCTGAAAAAGCAGACCGGCGTATCTGCTCTGGACCTTGCCAAGGCCATGCTGGATCAGGGCATGCACCCGCCCACCATGTACTTCCCGCTCATTGTCCACGAGGCGCTGATGTTCGAGCCCACCGAGACCGAGACCCCCGAAACGCTGGATCGGGCGGCCCAGGCTCTGGAAGCGCTTTTGAAGACCGCCCGGGAAAATCCCCAGGCGCTCCACGCCGCTCCGGTCACCACTGTGATCGGCCGTCCGGACGAGACCGCCGCCGCCCGCCGTCCGGTGGTGCGTTACGGCTTTGAGGAGGGCTGATATGTACGATCTGTTGGTCCTCGGCGGCGGCCCCGGCGGCGCGGCGGCCGCCCGCCGGGCGGCCCAGGCCGGCAAATCGGTCGCCCTCTTCGAGCCCCGGGCCATCGGCGGCACCTGTCTGAACCGTGGGTGCATCCCCACCAAGGCGCTGCTCCACGGCGCCGGGCCCGGCTGCGATTTCGCGGCCCTGGCCGCAGAGAAGGCGCGGGTGGTGGATACCCTGCGCACCGGCATGGAGCGCCAGCTCGCCTCCGCCAAGGTAACGCTCATCCCCCACCCGGCGACGGTCACCGGGGCCCACACCGTCGCGGCGGGGGGCGTGCGCTATGAGGGGGAAGCCATCCTCGCGGCCGTTGGCTCTGTTCCCGCCCGCCCGCCCATTCCCGGACTGGACCTGCCCGGCGTGGTCACCAGCGACGAGCTGCTGGAAGACCTGCGCCCCCGGGAGCGTATGATCATCCTGGGGGGCGGCGTCATCGGGGTGGAGCTGGCCTGCGTGTGGGCCGCCGCCGGGTGCCGGGTGACCATTTTGGAAGCTCTGGAGCGCATCCTGGCCAACCTGGACCGGGAACTGTCCCAGAGCCTGACCCTGCAGCTGAAACGGGACGGTGTGGAGCTTTTGACCGGGGCGCACGTGACGCGCATCTCCCCCGGCCTTACCGTGCACTTTACCCACAAGGGCGCGGAGCAGACCGCTCAGGCGGAGACCGTGCTGGCCGCCATGGGCCGCGTCCCCGCCACGGCGGGATTGTTCGCAGGCGTGGAGCCCGCCATGGAGCGGGGCTTCCTCCAGGTCAACGAGCGCTTCCAGACCTCGATCCCCTCCCTCTACGCCATCGGGGACGCCATCGGCGGGGCCATGCTGGCCCACAAGGCGGAGGCGGAGGGGTGCGCGGCGGCCGACCTGCTGCTGGGCCGGGCCCCCGTCCGCGGCGTGTCTCCCGTCCCCGCCTGCGTGTATACCGATCCGGAGATCGCCCAGGTGGGCCTGACCGCCGACGACTGCAAGGCGCGGGGCATCCCTTTCGCTGCGGGCAAATGCGTCATGGGCGGCAATGGCCGCACCCTCATCGCGGGCGGCAAACGGGCCTTTCTCAAGCTGGTGTTTCACGCGCAGACCCACGCCCTGCTGGGGGCCTGTCTGTACTGCTGCCGGGCCACCGATCTGATTTCCGAGCTGACCCTCGCGGTGACCCTGGGCCTGACGGCGGAGCAGCTGCTGCGCCCGGTACGGCCGCACCCCACCTTTTCCGAGGCCGTCACCGAAGCCGTGGAAGCCGGTCTGGCGGCCCTGACGCGCTGAATGGGCCGGGCTTCAAGTGGGAATCGACATTTCCGGCAAGCTGTGCTATGATACTCTTATACACCGTTTGAAAAGGAGCGATTCCAATGCGCAAACATGTTTCCCGGTTCCTGCCGCTTCTGCTGGCGCTGGCGCTGCTGACGGCCCCCGCCGCCCTGGCCGTGGGGGAGGACGTGCCCGGCCTGCCCCAGGCCAGCCTGACCGACACCGCCGCGCTGGACCTGATCAACCAGGTGCAGCTCTCCGCCGCCGGGGCGGACGTGTCCGCCGCCGCCCTGACCGGCGACGCGCTGCCCCAGTCCCTGAGCGCCGACGACCTGGCCGGCGTCTGCTCCGCCAACGATACCCTGGTGCGCGTCACCGTCACCGGGGCGGAGCTGAAGGCCTATCTGGAGTGGGCCGCCGCGTGCTACAACCAGTGGAAAAGCGGCGATATCGGCATCTCCTTCCAACCGGAGCGCCCCGCCCATACCCGGGACGTGTTTGCCGGCGTGGACTACGAGCTGGACCTGTCCAAGCCCGCGGGCGAGCGGGTGCAAAACGTCCGCTTCCGGGGCGCGCCCCTCAGCGACGATCAGCAGCTGAAGCTGGTCGTAAGCAGCGAGCGCTATGCCGTACAGCTCAAGGGACAGTCTCTGATCTCCGGCGAATATGACTGGTCCAGCCGGCAGACGCTGGGCGCGCTGATCTCCGACTATCTGACCGGGCATGCGGCGCCCGCGGCGGCGGACGGCAACTGGAGCATCACCGGCGTGGACCTCTCCCTGGACAGCGCCGAGCGGGCCACGCTGGTGGCGCTCATCCGCAGCGGCCAGCTGGAGACGCCCTATGCCAAGAGTCTGAACCTGAACCACTACGAGGTAAAGAACCTGCTGGCGTCGGCCAACAACGTAAAGCTCACTGATTTAGACCAGTTCGGTACCGCCGCCTCCTTCGCGGATGCCGACGGTGTCCCCTACTTCCGCCTGCGGGACCTGGCCTTCCTCTTTACCGGCTCCAAGGACCAGTTCAACGTGCGCTGGGACGGCAAGGTGGTGGTGCAGCGGGGCCAGGCCTATGACGGCGGCGTACTCCCCCTGCCCTGGAGCATCCCCGCCTCTGCCGCCGCCGTACCGCCCGCAGAGATCACGGTCAGCGTGGACGGCGCCGATGTGCGCGTATCCGCTATCGCGGTGGACGGGCACTACTACCTGAGTGTGGAGGGGGTCAACGCCCTGTTAGGCACCTCCGCCACGGTGCAGGACAAAACGCCGTGATCTCCGCGCGGCGGTTTCCAATGGCTTTCTCCTTTGGTTTGACAAACCGGCCCGGCGGCTTCTTGCCGCCGGGCCGGTTTTATGCTAGAATGATATCTCAGCGGATCATTTTGTGGAAAGAAGGTGGGCGCATGCCCCTGCCGAAACTGATCGTGGTCCTGGGGACCACCGCCTGCGGCAAAAGCGGGCTGGGGGTGGAGCTGGCCCGCCGTTTTGACGGGGAGATCGTCTCCGCCGACTCCCGGCAGGTGTACCGTGGGCTGGATCTGGGCACCGGGAAGGTGACGCAGGCGGAGCGGATGGGGGTGGCGCACCACATGCTGGACGTGGTGGACCCCAACCAGAGCTATTCCGTGGCAGACTTTCAGCGGGGGGCCTATGACGCCATCGACGCCATCCGCGCCCGGGGCCGCACCCCCTTTCTGGTGGGGGGTACGGGGCTGTATGTCCGCGCAGTGACCGAGGGCTTTACCTTTACCGACGCCCGGCCCGATCCCGCCCTGCGCGCCCAGCTGGAGCGCAGGACCACCGCCGAGCTGTACGCGCTCTACCAGGCCCGGACCGGGAAAACCCTCGCCGGCGGGGAGGAAAAGAACCGCCACCGGCTTCTCCGCGCTCTGGAAAAGCTCTCTGCCGGGGCGGTGGAGACGCCCCCCTGTCCCCGGTATGACTGTCTGCTGCTGGGCATGACCTTTCCGCGGGAGGTGCTTTGCCGCCGCATCGACGAGCGCCTGCAGCGGCGCATCGACGACGGGATGATCGAAGAGGTCGCCAACCTCCGCGCGAATGGGGCCCGCGATCTCTTCCTGGAGGGGCTGGGGCTGGAGTACCGCTACATCCTGTGGTACCTCACCGGGCGCATTCCCACCCTGGACGCGCTTCAGGACGAGTTGGGCCGGGCGATCAAGCGTTTTGCCAAGCGGCAGATGGTATGGTTCAAAAAGGACCGGGATGTGCTCTGGCTGGATACGGCGGTCGATCCCCTCCCGCAGGCGGTGGCCGCCACGGCGGAATTTCTGGGGCGGCCTTCCCAATTCTGACCGAAAATCTTTACCAAATCATAATCTTTTCTCCGTGGCGTTTTTCGATTTGACCGGTATACTGGTTCCCAGAAACCGATCAAAGGAGATAACACCATGTGGGAGTTTCGCTACAAAAACGACTATCTCAACTGTGTCTACGATCTGATGGCGGACGCCGCCGTACAGTCCATGCGCCTGCTGCCCCAGCACCGCGCGGGCGTCAGCTGCTACCACCACTGTGTACTGGTAAGCTATTCCAGCTGGCGTTTGTGCCGGGCCCTGGGCCTGGACGGCCGGGCCGCCGCACGGGGCGGCCTGCTGCACGACCTCTATCTCTATAACTGGCGGGACAAGGCCAGCCATCCCGGCATCCGCCACGCTGTCCAGCATCCGGAGGTGGCGCTGAAGAATGCCAGGGCCCGCTTCTCTGTGACTGAGACGGAGGCGGACATCATCCGCTCCCACATGTTCCCCCTCACCCCGACCAGGGTGTATCACTGTCTGGAGGCTCTGGTCGTCAGCACCATGGACAAGCTCTGCGCCGCCGCCGAGCTGCTGGGTCTGGTGCCCTGGCTCACCCGCCGCCGCGCGCGCCCCATCTGGCAGGACGCAGACTGGGCTCCCGCCCCGCTGCGCCGGGCGGGCTGAACTGTCTTTGTTTATCTCTGCAAAAGCGCGGGCCGGATCGATTCCTCCGGCCCGCGCTTTTTTCTTATGGATCGGGCAGCAGGCCGGCCTCTACCACCCGATAGGCCGGACGGTAGGCCGCCCGATAGGCCTGGGAGTGGGAGAGCGGTGGATAGCCCTGAGCGGCGTAATCCATCAGATACCGTTCTGCCGCCGCCCGCCCGAAGGGCAGCCTTCCCTCCCGCGCCAACGCCCGCAGGACGTCCAGCCGCTGCAGCAGGCCCTCCAGGCTGCCCCGTCTGCGCTGCGCCGTATCGGCAAACCAGCCGTTGAGCTGTTCCGGCGTAATGCCATGCTCCGCCAAAGCGGCCAGGTGCACCCGTACCAGTCCGCCGCCGATCGTCTCCGCCAGCGGCGCGCCCGGCCGCTGGCGGACGCCCGCCAGTTCCGTTTTCAGCCGCGCCAGGCTCTCCCGCCGGTCCCGGATCAAGTGCCCGCCGGCAAACTCGCTCTGATAGGCCAGTTTGACCGCATCACGCGGCTCCATCCGGGGATAGCGCGTCCCGTGGTCCTGCAGCGTCCCGCTCCAAGTCTCCATTGAGCATCATCCCTCCCTTTTTCAGCGCCATCACGATCAGCGGGATGAGCACGATATGGCAGACGATGCCGGGCACGGCGTTGATGACCGCCCCCGCCCAGAAGGCGGAGAGCGGGAATTCCGTGTGCTGGAGCCCCGCGATACAAAAGCGCGCCGCGCCCCAGACGATCCGCCCCAGCACCATAGCAGCGAGCAAGCTCACATAAAGATAGGGCGTGCGTTTGGGCAGCAGCCGGTACAGCGCCCCCGAGCAGGCGCCGTAGGCCGCCAGCTCAAAGGCCATGGCGACGCTGGTGAGGATAGGGGGCATACCGAACAGTGCGGTGCGCAGCAGCGGCGCCACAAAGCCCACCGCCAGTCCCCAGGGCCAGCCGCAGACGAAACCGCACAGCAGCACGGGGATATGCATGGGACTCAGGGCGCTGCCGATTTGGGGGATCTGCCCGGTGAGAAAGGGCAGCGCCAGGGCCAGCGCCAAAAACACGCCGGAAAAGGCCAGACGTCTGATCTGGATGTGGATGGGATGTTTCTTTTTCATAAAACCTCCTTGCATCAAAAGAAGGCATTGCTTTTTCTCCACGAAAAAACAATGCCTTCTTAGCATTTCCTTCAAAAGCGGAATGGGTGCCGATCGGGTGCAGCGGACGCGCGTGCCGGGACTTCTGTCCCCGGGGCCCGGCTTCGTGCCGGAAACCTCTTCGTAATGTAGTATAGCAGGTGCGCCCCCGGCTGTCAATCCCGGCCATCCAGGGCTTTCTCCAGTTCCCCCAGGGCGCTCTCCAGCAGGGCGCTCACCGAGCGCTCCTCCACCCCCGCTACGATGGAATCGCAGCGGTTGAGGGGAATGAGGATCTTTTTGGCCCGGGCCTGACCCACGGCCACCGCCATAGCCGGGGAGATCTCCCCCAGCAGCGCATCGGCCACTACGATCCCAAGCGGGCCCAGTATCACATCGGCCCGGCGGCAGGCCACCGCCACGGCGTTCTCCCCGGTAGCCGCCTGCTGGGCGCCGCCCTTGAGCATGGCGGCAGTGGCCATGCTGTTGGTGCCCACGGCGATCACCGCCGTCTCCGGGAAGCGCTCCCGGATGCACCGGATCAGCTGCTGCCCGATGCGGCCTCCCTGCCCGTCGATCACCAGAACCTCCATATGCGCCCTCCTCTCGTATTGCTTCTATCCTACCACACGTCAGGCCCGAGTGCAATCGCAGCATCCGCCTGCAAAACGGATTCCCCCGGGCCGGTGGGTTTTACCGCCGGCCCGGGGGAACGGGCAGCTTCTGTGCGCAGACGATCTCAGAAGGGCTTATCCTTCTCCTCTGCATAGAGGAACGGCAGGATGGAAGCCAGGTTGCTGTATTCCTTGATGTTATGCCCATAAAGGGCGCGGGGGCCCGCCTCGGGGACGCTGACGCCGTCGGGCAGGAGCTTGACGATCTCCCCCTGTTCGTTGGGACCGTAGCCCATCCAGAATCGGGAGCAGAACAGGATCCCCCCCTCGGCCTGTTTGGCGACGTGGGTCATGACGGCCGGGGTGCTGCCCACGCCGTAAGCGCACACCATGGCCTGGCAGGCGGGGGTGCCGATCTTCTCCAGACGGTAGCCCAGCTCGGACGGTTTGCAGAAGCAGAGCAGCAGCGGATCAGGGCCGAAGCCGATGTCCTCCACGATGTCGTGCTTCACACCCCAGGTCTTCTGGGCCGTCGGGACGGCGGGGTCCTTTACGTAGTCGGGCCGGTCGGCGCGCGCGTGCCAGTGGTCCTCCGGGTCCCACAGCTTGTAGCGCAGGTCGGAGGTAACGCTGTGCCAGCCGAACCACCAGTTGAACATCTCGGCGGTGACCCCGGGCATGAAGGTGGTGTTGGCCACAAAACCGGTCCCGTCGGGCGCCACGCAGAAGCCGTTGTCCAGGCCGGGCACATCGGCGTCCTGAAAACGCCCGCGCGCTGCAAAGGGCAGGGCGGCGGCAGGATCGGCGGCGGGGCCGTTCCAGATGTCCAGCTTCTCCTGCGGGATGGGAGCCAGCGGCTTATGGAAATATTTAGCGTAGGGAAGCCGCTCCTCCTCCGCGCTCAGCTTGGGGCGTTCCAGTTCCAAAGGCATAAGGATCCCTCTTTCCGTTTGATTTGCTATGCAAACGCACAGCAAACTGGCCATGTGCCGCCTGGGGCGGCACGGCCTGAAATCAAAGCGCGTGGACCGGGACGGCCTACATGCGCAAAAACTTCATGCGTTGTCCGTTTTGCCTATGATCGTGGTGCGCCTGCCGCGCATGAAGTTTTATGCCTTTATCATAAGTTATCCGGGGTTTTTTGTAAAATATGAGTTTGGAACGTTCTTATTCCAGTTCGGGATGGTCCTCCCCCAACAGCGTGAGCAGCCGGGGAATATTGGGGTTTTCATTCCGCTCCCGCCAGACGGCCACCCGGTCGAACGCGTCCCCGCCCGGCTGATCCTCCTCCGCCAGCGGCAGGAAGACCAGTCCCGGGTGGTCCCGGTATTGGAAGTCCCCCATCAGACCGTAGGCGTCGTCGTGGACCTGGAGCTGGAGCATCATGGACTCATGGCTGGTATGGCGCAGGGAGCGCCGGGGCTGGAACTGCTTTTCCGCAAAAAAGCGCATCATGTTCACATAGCCGTTGGGCGTCACGTCGGGGCGCATGGTGTAATAGGTCAGCTCCGCCAGATCCTTCAGGTACAGCTGCTTTGCTCCGGCCAGGGGGCTTTGGCTGCCCAGCAGCACATACATACGCCCCCGTCCCACGGTGCGCCGGCGCAGGTGGGGGCGGTCCAACAACTCAAAGGCCATGGTGAAGGCCACGTCCAGATCCCCGCCCTCCAGCCGCTCCAGCAGCGTCCCGAATTCAAACCAGTCCAGGGAGAGCTCCACCCCGCTCCAGCAGGCATGAAACCGCCGCGCCAGCGCCACGATCTCCGTGGGCACGACGCTGAAAGCGCCCAGAGCCAGCCGTCCGTGCTCCCCGCCCTGTTCCCCCTGCAGGGCGGTCCGGGCCGCGTCCATGCGGCGGAGGATATCCAGGCTGTCCCGATAGAAGCCTTCTCCGGCCGCCGTCAGGCGCACCATGCGGGTATCCCGCAGAAACAGCTGTGCGCCCAGTTCCCGCTCCAGCTGATTGATATGCTTGCTGACCGCGCTCTGGGCGATATACAGCTCCTTGGCCGCGCCGGTGAAGGAACCGTGATTGGCCACGGCGACAAAGGTCCTGAGCAGCTTGCTGTCCACGTTCTCCCCCTCTTCCGTCCCGGGAATCCTGTCATCCGAAAAAGGGATTTCCCTTTTCCGGCAAAATGTGCTTTAATAAATAGTAACTGATTTTTCCCCCGAGCGCAAGGAGGTCTCATCTTTTGCTGTCCAATCTTTTGACGGTCACCGGTCAGGTCGGCACCCTGTTTTTGATGATGGGGGTGGGCTTTGCCTTGGCAAAGCTGGGCAAGCTTACCGAGCAGGCCAGGGGCCAGCTGTCGTACCTGCTGCTCTATATCGTCTGTCCCTGCGTTATGGTAGACTGCTTCCAGGTGGAACGCACCCCCGATCTGGTGCGGGAGGTGGCGCTGGGCGCGGCGCTGGCCACCGTGTGCTACGTGGTCTATCTGTTGATTGCGCTTTTCTTTTTTCGCAGGGAGTCTCCCGACGTGCGGGACTGCCTCCGCTTCGGCACGGTATACGGCAACATCGGCTTTATGGGCATCCCTCTGGTCCAGTCCATTCTGGGGGCGGACGCCGTCATCTACGGCGCGTTGTCCCTGGCGGCCTTCAACCTGACGCTTTGGACCCTGGGCGTTTTGGTCATGGGCGGGAAGCAGGCCTTTTCCGTGAAAAAGGCGGCCGTCAATCCAGGCGTCTTAGGCCTGGCGGTGAGTCTGCTCCTCTTTCTGGGCAACGTGCGCCTGCCCGCGGTGTTGGGCAGCGCCGTCTCCTTCCTCAGCGACCTGAACACGCCTCTGGCCATGGTGGTCATCGGCGGACAGCTGGCCTGTGCCGACCTGGCCGCCACCTTCCGGCAGGCGCGGCTGTATCTGGCCTGCTTTCTGAAGCTCATCCTCGTCCCGGTTCTGACGCTGCTGGCGCTGCTGCCGCTGCGGCTTTCGCCGGGCCTGTACTGCGCGCTGGTGCTTCTCTCCGCCACCCCGGTGGCGGGCACCACCAGCCTCTTCGCCCAGCAGTTTGGCCGCGACCCCACTCCCGCCGTCCAGTTCATTACCCTGTCCACACTGCTCTCCATCCTCACCCTGCCTCTTTTCGCCGTAGCCGCGAAAATGATCAGCGGATTCTAAGGCCCGTTTTCAAACAGGCCCGGCTGAGCAGAGCGCCTGTATTCAAAGGAATACAGGCGCTCTGCTCAGCCGGGCTTAGGGGCGGCGGACCGGGTTTATTCAAAGGGGGCCAGTTCCCAGCGGATGAAATATCCCTGAGGATGCTTGCAGACGGGACAGACCGCCGGGGCCATGGTGGCGTCGATGATCTGTCCGCAGTTGAGACACATCCACTTCACTTCCACATCGGACACAAAGAGCTTTCCCTGTTCCAGCAGGTCCGCAAACCGGCCGAACCGGTCGCCGTGGGTCTTTTCGATCTCGGAGATCATGGAGAAAGTATGGGAGATCTCCTCGAACCCCTCCTCCTTGGCGGCCTTGGCAAAGCCCTTATAGTCGTGATCCCACTCCTGATACTCGTTGTGCTGTGCCGAGCGCAGATGCTGGAGCAGTTCGGGGTAGAGCTCGACCGGATAGGTGCCGTCGATCCGCAGATTTTCTCCGGAGACGCTCTGGAGCAGGTTATAAAAGACCTTGGCGTGGGCCCGCTCCTGGTTGGCGGTAAAGGTAAAGATCCCCTCAATGACCTGCA
This sequence comes from Flavonifractor sp. DFI.6.63, assembly GCF_024462255.1. Lineage (NCBI taxonomy): Bacteria > Bacillati > Bacillota > Clostridia > Eubacteriales > Oscillospiraceae > Flavonifractor > Flavonifractor sp. DFI.6.63. Next base: position 64,635 of record NZ_JANGBE010000017.1, read on the forward strand.
GGTTCTTTTTCTTGGCCAGTCCGGCGGCAAAGGTATACCGGTTGCGGGCCTGGCTCTCTCCGGCAAAGGCCCGCAGCAGGTTGAGCCGGGTCTCGCTCTGTTCAAAGGCAATGGACATACGGCGTTCCTCCTGTTCTATGAATATGGAAAGTATGTCCACCTCCGGTTGCGGCGGTTTTCTCACGCTTCCAGCTGCTTTTCCAGCCGCAGCTTGATGGACTGGAGGAACACGCCGGTGTCTACGGCTGTGGCGGGCGTCTCGCCTTCCCACAGTCCGGCCAGGTCCTTCGTCATGATTCCGCTCTCGATGGTCTCGATGCTGGCCCGTTCCAGCTTGTCGGCAAACTCCCCCAGCGCGGCGATCCCGTCCAGTTCGCCCCGCTTGCGCAGGGCCCCGGTCCAGGCAAAAAGGGTGGCCATAGGGTTGGTGGAGGGGTTTTCTCCCTCCAGATATTTATAATAGTGCCGCGTGACGGTTCCGTGGGCGGCTTCGTACTCATACTTCCCGTCGGGGGAGACCAGTACGGAGGTCATCATGGCCAAGCTGCCGAAGGCGGTGGAGACCATGTCGCTCATCACATCGCCGTCGTAGTTCTTGCAGGCCCAGATAAAGCCGCCCTTGCTGCGGATGACCCGGGCCACCGCATCGTCGATGAGGGTGTAAAAATAGGTGATGCCAAGCGCTTCGAACCGGGCCTGGTACTCCTTCTCAAATATCTCCTGGAAGATATCCTTGAAGGTATGGTCGTACTTTTTGGAGATGGTGTCCTTCGTGGAGAACCACAGGTCCTGCCGGGTGTCGACGGCATACTGGAAACAGGAGCGCGCAAAAGAGACGATGGAGCTGTCCTTGTTGTACTGCCCCTGGAGCACGCCGGCACACTCAAACTCATAGATCGTCTGGCGGAAGTCCCTGCCGTCGGCCCCGGCAAAGACCAGCTCGGCCACGCCGGGGCCCGGCACCCGGTATTCGGTGGCTTTATACACATCGCCGTAGGCATGACGGGCAATGGTGATCGGCTTCTTCCAGGTCTTCACCACCGGGGAAACGCCCCTGACCATGATGGGCGCGCGGAAGACCGTACCATCCAGAATGGAGCGGATGGTCCCGTTGGGGGACTTCCACATCTCGGTAAGCTGGTACTCCTCCACCCTCTGCTGGTTGGGGGTAATGGTGGCGCATTTGACCGCCACGCCGTACTGCTTGGTGGCCTCGGCCGCCTCCACCGTCACCCGGTCGGCCGTCTTCTCCCGCTCGGGCAGGCCCAGATCAAAGTAGACCGTCTTCAGTTCCACGTAGGGCAGCAGCAGTTCTTCTTTGATCTGCTGCCACAGGATCCGGGTCATCTCGTCCCCGTCCATCTCCACCAGAGGGGTGGACATCTGAATTTTTTTCATGGGCTTCTCCTCGGCTTTCCGATTGATTTCGATGGGACAAATTATACCGCCTCCCAGCCCAAAACGCAAGACTTCCGCAGGATTGCTTCATTTTTGGTTGTTTTGCCCGTTGTGCTTGCCGCCCTGAGCCGATATACTGTTCTTTGTCTATCGGAGGCTGCTGGCAACGCCTGACCGCGCGGGCCGGCGGCGTCGTCAAAAGGCCTTTTTTGAGAGGATGGTTGCGCTTTTGTTTGACAACAAGTCCCTGAAAAAACTGATTGTCCCCCTGATCATCGAGCAGTTTCTGGCCGTCATGGTGGGAATGGCCGACATCATGATGGTCTCCTCCGCCGGTGAGGCGGCGGTATCCTCCGTGGCGCTGGTGGACCTGATCAACGTGCTCATCATCAACATCTTCGCCGCCCTGGCCACCGGCGGGGCCGTGGTCTGTGCCCAATCCATCGGCGCGGGGCATCTGGACCAGGCCAACCGCTCCGCCAACCAGCTGGTATACATCGTCTCGGCCATCTCCGTCGCGTTGATGGTCCTGGTGCTGCTGTTCAGCCGTGCGCTGCTCGGCGTGCTCTTTGGGCAGGTGGAGCCTCCGGTCATGGAGGGGGCTATTACTTATTTCGTCATCTCCGCCCTGTCCTACCCCTTTATTGCCGTCTACAATGGATGCGCAGCCTTGCTGCGGTCCATGGGCAATTCCCGCGCCTCCATGTATGTCTCCGCCCTGATGAACGGTCTGAACGTGGTGGGCAACGCCATCCTGGTCTTCGGGTTTTCCATGGGGGTGGCGGGCGTCGCCCTGGCCACCCTTGTTTCCCGCGGGGTGGCCTGCGGGATCATGATGGTGCTGATGCACAGCCGCCGCAATCCCGTCCGGGTCGCCCAGCTGCTCCGGTTTCGCCTGGACGGGCGGCTCATCGGAAAGATCCTGCGCATCGGCGTGCCCAACGGTCTGGAAAACAGCGTGTTTCAGCTGGGCCGGGTATTGCTGGTGAGCATGATTTCCACCTTCGGTACCGCTCAGATCGCCGCCAACGCCGTGGCCAACAATATCGACAGCTTCGGGATCATTCCCGGGCAGGCCCTGGGGCTGGCCCTCATCACGGTGGTGGGGCAATGCGTAGGCGCACGGGACTGGGCGCAGGTGCGCGCTTACACCAAAAAGCTGGTGAAGATCGCCTACTGCTGCATTTGGGGCCTCAACGCCGTGCTGCTCCTGCTGCTTCCACTCATCCTGCGCATCTACAACCTGTCCGATGCGGCCAGGCAGTACGCCTTCCTGCTCATCCTCATCCACAACGGCTGCGCTATGGCCCTATGGCCCCTCTCCTTTACGCTTCCCAACGCGCTGCGGGCCGCGGGAGACGTAAAGGTGCCCATGGTCATCTCCATGGTATCCATGGCCGCCGTGCGTCTGGTGGGCAGCTGGCTGCTGGGCGTCAAGCTGGGGCTGGGGGTGGTGGGCGTATGGATCGCCATGGTCGCGGACTGGGTGGTGCGGACCATTTGCTTTCTGCTGCGGGTGCGCCAAAAGCTCTGGAAGGAGCATCCATGAGCCGCTCGGCATAGGACGGCCGGGAGCGCTTCACCGCCGGCGTGCTGCCGGAGACGGAAACAGAGCCCGGCGCTGTGACCTATACTGTACGTCGGGGGATACCCTCTGGGCCATCGCCAGAGACACGGCGCCACCGTGGCCGCCCTGGCGTCGCTCAACCGCATCGCGGACCCCGATCTCATCGTTCCCGGACAGGTTTTGGAGCTTCCCGCCTAACACTGCGCGCCGTCCGGAGGCAATCTCCCTCTGGACGGTGCCTTCCTTTTCCGGTATAATGCAGTTAGCCTTGTTGGAACGATGGAAACGGGCGCCGTTTTGGGGCCGAACCGCCCTGCGTTTGGACGGTTTGCCCGGTTGCAAACAAGGCGTAACTGGTACTGCAAAGGAGTGTCCGGCATGTTACAGACCGTCATCCCCCAGGGGTATGCCCCCCGTCTCAATCTCTACGACACCCAGAAGGCCATCGGCCTTTTAAAGCGCCTGTTCGAGGATACCCTGGGCGGCGCGCTCCACCTGCGAAGGGTGTCCGCTCCGCTGTTCGTGGAGGCCTCGACCGGTCTGAACGACGATTTGAACGGCGTGGAGCGGGCCGTGTCCTTTGATATCCCCGCCGCCGGGCGGGAAGCCCAGGTGGTCCACTCTCTGGCCAAATGGAAGCGCATGGCGCTCTACCGCTACCAGTTTTCCGTGGGCGAGGGGCTGTACACCGACATGAACGCCATCCGCCGGGACGAAGAACTGGACAACCTGCACTCGGTCTACGTGGACCAGTGGGATTGGGAAAAGGTCCTGGCCCCCCGTGACCGGAACACCGGCTACTTAGCGGATACGGTGCGCACCATCGTGAGCGCCATGTGCCAGACCCAGGACACCCTGCGTTCCGTCTTTCCCCAGCTCACCGCCCTGCCTCCCCTGGATGGGGAGGTATCCTTTGTGACCGCCCAGGAGCTGGAGGACCTCTGGCCCGGCCTATCCCCCCGGGAACGGGAGGACGCCTGGGTAAAGGAGCATCCCACCACCTTCCTGATGGGCATCGGCGGCGCGCTCAAATCCGGCAGGCCCCATGACGGCCGTGCGCCCGACTACGACGACTGGGACCTGAACGGTGACATCCTGCTGTGGAACCCGGTGCTGGAACGCGCCTTCGAGGTCTCCTCCATGGGAATCCGCGTGGACCCCGCCGCGCTGGACCGGCAGCTCACCGCCTCCGGCTGTGACGAGCGCCGTGCGCTTCCCTTCCACAAAATGCTGTTGGAGGGCAAGCTGCCCCTGACCATCGGCGGGGGCATCGGCCAGTCCCGTTTGTGTATGCTCCTTCTGGGCAAAGCTCACATCGGCGAGGTCCAGGCCAGCGTTTGGGATGAACAGACCATTTCCGCCTGTCAGGAAGCAGGGGTCATCCTGCTGTAATCGAATCCGCTATCGTCCCCACCGGCGCAGAAGGCTCTGCGCCGGTGTTTCTTCTGCCGGTTCACTTGTGCGCAGCAGGAAGACACTTTTGTTTTATGCAAAGATATTTCTTCGTTTGGCTTGACTTTCCGTTTTCTCTGTGCAAAAATACTTCTATCAGCAGAGGGATCCCCCTCTGTATTGTGCTTTTTGCCACATGAAAAAGGAGGCGATCATCTTACAACTGTCCCCCGTGCGCGTACAGATCATCAAAAGGAGAGGAGAACTAATCTCATGAAAAAATCCATTCGGCTGCTTTCCATCGTCCTGGCTGGCGTCATGCTGCTGAGCACCAGCGCGCTGGCCTGTACCGGCGTCTATGTCGGAAAGGACGTGAGCGATCAGGGTACCTACATCATCGCCCGCAGCGAAGATCAGGGCCAGAGCGATTACAACAAGATGTTCCTTGTGCAGCCCCACGTGGACAACGTGCCCGGCCGCTATATTGAGGATACCGCCACTGGCTTCCGGATCCCCCTGCCCGCCACGACCTACCAGTACACCTATGTGCCCGACTACACCCGGGGCGACGACGGCATGTACCCCGGCTCCTGCACCAACGAGTATGGCGTAAGTGTCACCGGCACGGTCTCCACCTCTACCTGTGACGCCTGGCGCTCCGCCGATCCCTTCATCGAGCCCGGCCTGCGCGAGGCCATCCTGGCCGCCGCCGTGGCCGCCGTGTCCAAGACCGCCCGCGAAGCGGTGGACGTGCTGCTGGGCTATGTGGACGAGTATGGCTCGGAAGAGGGCAATACCGTCATGATCAACGACCAGAACGAGGCCTGGTACATCGAGATCTACAGCGGCCATCACTACTGCGCCATGAAGATGCCCGACGACAAGGTAGCGGTGTACGGCAACCAGAACATGATCGGTCTGGTGGACCCCAACGCCACCGCTGAGGACGGCTACATCTATTCCGACGGCCTGTTCGACCTCATCGACGAACTGGGGCTCGCCGTCAAGGAGGGCGAGCTTTACCACCTGGCCAAATCCGTCACCAACAATAGCCGGCGGGACTCCAGCAACATGCGCAACTGGGGCGGCATGAAGCTTCTGGCGCCCTCCCAGGCGGGCGAGTATGATACCGACACCTTCTATCCCCTGTTCTATTCTCCCGACGAGAAGGTCAGCGTACTGGACGTCATGGACATCTACCGCAACCGCTATGAGGGGACCGAGCTGGACGTGACGCTGGAAGGCCAGACGGGCAACCGCGTCATCGGCACCCCCAATTCCTCTCAGATCCACATCCTCCAGACCTTCCCCGAGTGGCCCGCCGCGTGCGCCGCCATCGACTGGATCGCCCTAGGCAACACCGAGCACTCCGTGTTCATCCCCTTCTTCTCCGGCATCACCGATACGGCCGCGGCCTACAAGGTGGACGGGGACACTTACGATCCCGCCGGCGCCTACTGGAAATTCAAGCGCCTGTGCACTCTGGCCGAGCTGGACCGCTCTCTGTACAGCCAGAGCACCCGCGCCTTTTGGAAGCAGCAGGAGCAGCTGATGTACGACGAGATGATCCAGGCCGCTCCCACCATGATCGCAAAATACGCCGAAAGCACCGAGGCCGGCGCGGCCTACGTCACCCAGCTGGGCATCCAGATGGCCGAGCGTGAGATGAAGTATGCCGACAACCTGTATGCCAAGCTGTTCACCGCTGTGATGCACAATACCGGCCGTTCCGCGGAGCGTGTGGCCGCCTTCCTGGCCGACGTGCCCCTGCGCCAGGTGGCCGAGAGCAAGGGCTACACCGTCACCTGGAACGGCGCCGACAATTCCATCACCATGACCAAGGGCTCCGTCAGCTACACGGTGACGCTGGAGAGCTACGACTGCAAGGTGGCCGGCGGCGAGACCATCGAGCTGACGCATTATGTTTACAGCCGGGACGGCGTTACTTACATCCCCATGGACTTTGCCGACACCCTGTAATCCGCCCGACCCCCGACCGCAAGAAAAAAAGACCGCTTCGGCGGTCTTTTTTTCTTGCGGCCGATGTGCGTGTTCAGGCCTTTCGCAGCTCTTCCAGGAAGGCCGCGCCATAACGCTGAAGCTTTGCCTCCCCCACGCCGGAGACGTTCAGCAGCTCCCGCTCGGTCTGAGGGCGCTTGGCACACATGTCCCGCAGAGCGGCGTCCGAGAAGACCACATAGGCCGGCACGCCCAGCCGCCGTGCCAGTGCCGCGCGCACCGCGCGCAGGCGGCCAAACAGCGCCTCGTTTTCCGGGGCCACGCCGCTGGGCCTGCCCGTGCGGCGCGCTTCTCCACTGGAACCGGACGCCCGCATCGTCACGCAGGAATCCCCCTCCAACACCCAGCGGGCCGCCTCCCCCAGCCCCAGCACTGGGTATTCCCCCTCGCTGCGGACCAGGCAGCCCTGGGCGATCAGGGCCCGGATGCAGTCGTTTACATGCTCCCGGCTCTCCCCCTTCAGCACGCCGTACCCCTCCTGGTGATTCAGCCCCCATTGGCGCAGCTTCCGGCTGTCCGCGCCCCGGACCAGATCACAGATGGTGCTCATGCCGAAGCGAGGCCCCAGCCGGGCCACACAGCGAAGGATAGCCGCCGCCTGGGCCGTCACATCCACCGCTTCCTGCTGCTCCAGACAGTTGCCGCAGCTGCCGCAGCGCCCCGGCGGCGTTTCTCCGAAGTACTCCAGGAGATACCGGCGCAGACACTCCCCGGTGTGGCAGTACCCGCTCATCCTGCGCAGGCGGGCGTAATCCCGTCTGCGCACCTGCTCCAGCTGTGCCTCGTCCAGCGCCTCGTTCTCCCGGTCCTGCTGAATCAGAAAGCGCGCGGTCTGCTCGTCGGCACTGCTGTAAAGCAGCACGCACTCCGCCTTCTCGCCATCCCGGCCGGCCCGCCCCGCCTCCTGATAGTAGCTCTCCATATCCTTCGGCATGTTGTAGTGGACCACATAGCGCACATCGGATTTGTCGATCCCCATGCCGAAGGCGTTGGTGGCCACCATGACCCGGATGCGGTCCCAGAGGAAGTCCTCCTGGCTCCTTCCCCGCTCCTCCTGCTCCAGTCCCGCGTGATAGCGTCCGGCGGGCACGCCCTCGGCCTTCAAAAGCGCGCACACCTCCTCCACCTTCTTCCGGGTGGCGCAGTAGACGATGCCGCTGTCCTCCCCGTGCCGCTTTACAAACTCCAGCAGCCAGGCGCGCTTGTCCTGCTCCCGGCCATGGCGCACCGCAAAAAACAGGTTGGGCCGGTCAAAGCCGGTGACGATCTCGTAGGGGTCCCGGAGCTGGAGCAGCTCCCGCATGTCCCGCCGCACGGCCTGGGTGGCGGTGGCGGTGAAGGCCCCCACCACTGGCCGCCGGGGCAGCCGGGCGGCAAAATCGGGGATCTCCAGATAGTGCGGGCGGAAGTCCTGCCCCCACTGGGAGACGCAGTGGGCCTCGTCCACCGCCAGCAGGGCGATCTCCGCATGCAGGGCAAAGTCCAGAAAACGCTCGGTCCCCAGCCGCTCCGGGGCCACGTAGATCAGCTTATAGCGCCCGGCCCTGGCCCGTTCCAGCGCCAGGGCGTACTGCCGCTCCGTGAGGGCGCTGTTGAAAAAAGCCGCCGGGATGCCCGCCTGCACCAGCGCCGCCACCTGATCCCGCATCAGGGAGATCAGGGGAGAGACCACCAGGGTAATCCCCTCCAGCAGCAGCGCGGGCAGCTGGAAACACAGGGACTTGCCCGCCCCTGTGGGCATCACCGCCGCCACATCCCGGCCGGAGCAGAGGGCGGAGACCACCGCCTCCTGCCCCGGCCGAAAGGAGTCATAGCCAAAATAGGTTTTCAGGGCCTCCAACAGTTCCATAGGTTCTTCTCCTTTTCCCGCATTCGCCCTGTAAGAGTACAATACATATTGGACAGTCGAATATGTATTGGACTCTTACACCGGGTCTTCCGGCCGCGGGGCGGCGGACGCTTGTCTCCGCCGCCCGTTTCTGTTCTGCTTAAAAAGGCGGACAGAACGCCGCCTCGGTCGGAACCAAGGGGGTATGCGCATGTACCGGGTGGTCATCATCGACGACGAATCCATGATACCGCCCGCTTCTCCCGGGTATTCAAGAAGCTGGAGGGCGTTTCCGCCGGAGACCAGCGCAACCTCCACTGTGGAACATAAGCCGGCCCCGCCCGTTCCACAGGCGGGCCGCAGCTTGCCATTTGGCGTTCCATCTGTTACAATCATATCAGCTGAACCGACTCCATTCCCGCAGATACGCGCGGCGTCGCCCGCAAGAAGGAGGGTATGACTTGAATTTTCTCTCCCCCGCCTTTTTTCTCTTTTTCCCTGCTGTGGCGCTGTGCTTCTTCCTGCTGCCCCAGCGGGCGCGGCCCTGGTGTCTGCTGGCGGCCAGCGCCCTGTTCTGCCTATGGGCGGGGGTGGAGTGTCTTCTCTTCCTGCTGTGCGCAGCCCTGGTGACCTATGCGGGCGCACGGCTGCTGGAGAACCGCTCCCAGCGGGGCCGGCGGGCTGTTCTGATCCTGGCTCTGCTTCTCCTCTTCGGCACCCTGTTTCTCTTCAAATACCTCTCCTTTACACTCTCCCTGACCCAGCGGCTGCTGGCCCTGACGGGCCGCCCCTGCTCCATTGCATCGCCGGAGCTGATCCTGCCGGTGGGTATCTCCTTCTACCTGTTCATGGCGGCGGGCTATCTCATCGACGTGTACCGGGGGGACCGGGCGGCGCAGCGCAGCTTCCCCCTGCTGGTCCTCTTCCTGTCCTTTTTCCCCCACCTGGTCTCCGGCCCCATCGACCGCTCCGGTCTGATGGATCTGCTCCGCACGCCCCCCGCCTTTGACTATGACCGCTTCCGCGCCGGGCTGCTGCGGTTTTTGTGGGGCGCCTTCAAAAAGCTGTGCATCGCCGACCGGCTGGCCATTCTGGTAAACGCCGTTTTCGCCGCGCCGGAACAGTTCGGCGCGCTGCAGGTGTTCGCCGCGGCCTGCGCGTTTTCGGTGCAGATCTACTGCGACTTCTCCGCTTACTCCGATATGGCTCTGGGCGTCGCCAGCGCCATGGGCATCCCCCTGATGGAAAATTTCCGCACCCCTTATTTCTCCCGCTCCATTGGGGAGTTCTGGCGGCGCTGGCACATCTCCCTGTCCTCCTGGTTCCGGGACTACCTGTACATCCCACTGGGCGGAAGCCGCAGGGGCTCCGGGCGGAAATACTGCAACATCCTCATCGTCTTTGCCGTCAGCGGCCTGTGGCACGGGGCCGGGCTCACCTTTCTGGTCTGGGGGCTGCTCAACGGGGCCTACCAGGCGGCGGGCGGCCTGACGGCGGGCCTGCGCAGCCGCTGCCGCCAAGCCCTGGGCCTGCGGGACGACTCTCCCGTCACCCGATGGTGGCAGATGCTGGTCACCTTCCTTCTGTCCACGCTGGCCTGGGTCTTTTTCAAGGCCGCCTCACTCTCCTCCGCCCTGGCGGTGCTGCGCGGCATGGTCTCCGGTCCCCTGCTGGTGCGCCCCATCCTGGCAAACACCGGTCTGGACCGTGGCGAATGCCTGGTGGCCCTGCTCTGCCTTGCGGCGCTGTTGGCGGTGGACCTGCTCTCCCTGCGCCGGCGCGTGTGCGAGCGCTTTTTGACCCTGCCCCGGCCGCTCCGGTGGGTCCTGGTGCTGGCTCTGCTGCTGACGGTGGCGGTCTTCGGGGTCTACGGCACCGGCTATGACGCGCAAGACTTCATCTACTTCAAATTTTAGGTGGCGCTATGAGGAACGGAAAAGAACGGATCTTTGCCGCCGCCTTCGCGGTGCTGGCGGCGCTGCTGCTTGGACTGGCCGGGCTGGCTCTGCGTCCGGCACGCGTCAACTACGGCGCGGTGTGGGGCCCCTATCGCGCCGAGCCTGCAGACAGTCTGGACTATCTGTACCTGGGCAGCTCCTACGCCTACTGCGACGTAAACCCCGCCCTGGTCTACGACGCGTCCGGTCTGACCGGCTACGTGCTGGCAGGTCCGGAACAGACCCTGTCCCAGACCTACTACTACCTGAAGGAGGCCCTGAGGACCCAGTCCCCACAGGCGGTGATCCTGGAGGCCTCCGCCCTGCACTTCGCCCGCTATCAGAGCTACACCCAGATCAACGTCGGCTATATGCCCTTTTCCCGGAACAAGCTGGCGGCCATCTTCCGGGCTTCTGAGCCGGAGCTGCGCACCGGGCTGCTCTTTGAGCTGTACTTTTACCATGACCGCTGGAAGCAGGTCTCCCCCGGCGACGTTCTGGACACGTTCGCTCCGGACCGGACCGACCTGCTCAAAGGCTACACCGCCGTGGACGGACTTGCCTCCGGGCTGGAGGACGGGCCCTTTCGGCGTCCGACGCAGGAGGAGGACCTCTATCAGGAAAACCTGGCCTGGCTGGGAAAGATCCTGACCCTGTGCGAGCAGGAGGGCATCCTGCCCCTGGTGGTCTTCCACCCCACTTACAGCCGCTTCGCTCCGCAGGTCTACACCCAGATCGCCGCCGATGTGGCGGCCTTGTCCCCATCGGCCCTCTGCCTGGACTGGAGCGGCGACTTTGCTTCCGCCGGCCTGGACCCGCTGACGCATCTCTACGATGCGGGGCACCTGAACCGGGCGGGCGCCGCGCGTTTTTCCGCCTGGCTGGGCGTATATCTGACGCGCGACGCAGGCCTGACGCCCCGACCCCAGACGGCGGAAAATACCGCCGCCTGGCGACAGGCCGCGGATGTTTGGAAGGCATCCTGAGCAACTGCCGGGGGGGGGGGGGGGGGGGGGGGGGGGGGGGGGGGGGGGGGGGGGGGGGGGGGGGGGGGG